>JAAETO010000434.1 GCA_024228275.1 Arcobacter sp. | reverse complement strand
CGTTTGACTCACCACTAGGTTTGAAAATAATCAATAAATGATATAATAATTAAACTCTTCTTAGTATTAACATTTCCAATATAAAATTTCACATAGATATTTTAATTTCATTTTAATATTCTTTGTTATTTCTGTTGTTATTTGAATTTTAAAAGAAAGAGAATAATAGTGGATTACTCACTAAATATAAAATTCATTGTCAGTCGGAAAAATGTCTTTAACGTAATTATTTCACAACTTAACGAATGGTGGTGAAAAACAGATAATGAAGTTTCAAAAGAAGGAGATGAGTTTACAACTAAGTGTGGTTAAGTATTTTGGAAGTTTAGAGTTATTGAGTTTATTGAAAATGAAAAATAATTGGGATTATATTGGTGGAGAACCAGATTTTAATGCTGAGTGGATTGGAATAAAATATTCTGGGAAATTATTCCATCAGAGAATACAATAAAAGTTGTATTTGTAGACAAGGGCTTAGCTCTTGAATTTAAGTAGTACAATATTTGTGCACCAACTTGGGATATGTTTATTACTGAAAATTTAAAATCATTTATTGAAACTGGAATAGGAAATCCGCATACTTAAAATGATTTTTCTATTGTACACATATGTCCGAAATATTTTTTCTATTCTTTTTAATGTTTTAGTCATATTTGTAATTTCTGTCTCATCAATTCCTTTTGTTACCAAAAGTTTTTTTAGAAGATAGAGTTCCTGCAAAATAAACACCAATGAGCCAAGAGTATTATTGTCCTATGATTTTTAAAAAATTAAGTAAACATTAGATTGTGCAGACCGGCAATATTCTTAAAAATAATAGAATGTTTAGATAAAGGATTCCTAAATCTTTGAGATAATATTTGGTAAATCTTCATCTTCCCAAAAGAGTGTTCAACTTTAATTCTTCTGCTTGATAACATTTTGTTGAATTGTTTTTGTTCTTTCGTTAATTCTTTACCTTTTGGCTTTTTGTGCGGTAAATTCATTTGACTTATACCATGATAACCAAGGTCTCCAGTCAATTCTACTTGTTTGGTAGAGTAAAGTTTAGTTTCATCAAATAACTTTTTATCATGTTTTTTACCATTAGTAGATTTTGTAACTGAATATATTTTACCTTTTCTATCTACAACTATTTGATTTTTTAATGTATGTTTTTTCTTTTTACCGGAATAGTAGAGCTTTTGTGATTTCTTTGGTCTTTGAATTTGTTGTTCTGTTGCATCTACAAAGAATTCCAGTAGTTTATCTTCTGTTAATTCTACTTCTCTTAGTTGTATTTTACGTGTGGGAATCTTAAATATTTTAGCTAATAATGGGTGTAGATAATTTATTTGTCTTGATACATTACAATTATGTAAGCTAAAGAGTATACCAAGAAACTCTTGGGATATATATAGACGATAGTACATTAGGAGCATCATTAGTTGATCTTCTAACAATAATTCCTTTTTTCTTCCTCCACCGATTTTTCTTTGACGTTTTAGTTTTCTCAATCTTTTTAATTCTGATTTTTCATAGAGTGGTACTAACTCTTTATATAGTTGATTAAACTTTTCTATACTTAACCCAGTTACTGCTCTAAAAGTTCTTGGTGATTTTTTGAACCTTTTTGTTTTTGTTTGCATTTTCTTTACCAATAAATCATTAAAATTGTTTTCAACAAATTAATAAATTATTTTAGATTTAAACAGTCCTTATTTTGCAGAGGGTTTAATAAGTTAGTTCCTCTTTATGCGAAATCAGAATTAAAAAGATTGAAAAAACTAAAACGTCAAAGAAAGAGCGGTGGAGGACGT
>JAAETO010000433.1 GCA_024228275.1 Arcobacter sp. | reverse complement strand
TTTATTTAAGTATGATATTTCTTGTACATAACTTTTTGCTATTTTAAAATTTTCTTCATTTAATATATTTGCTAGGTTTTCTTCTTTTATTAAAATATCTATTAAAGTTTTATCACTTAAAAGATGTGTTACTAAGTCTTGATAAATCTCTTTTAATCTTTGAGCCTCTTTTTTTTGTTTATCATCTATATAAAATATATCTACCATATTTGCTATTGTATAGGTATAAGCATTATTCTTCTTTACATCTTCTATGATAGTATGATTTTGTGCAAGAGCTAGTTTATAGTTTGTATGATATTGCATATACATATCTTCTATCTCACCTAAGATATCTTCTATGATACAAAGTATATTTAATCTTTTTTGTTTCCCTTCTTTATCTTGTTTGAACTTTTTTTGAGTCTCTAGCTCTTTTTTTGTTACTTCTGTTTGATTTACTCCTGTTGAGTCTTTGAAGTAAAAATTCTCTTTTTGATCTGGTGCTTTTGGGTTTACACTTATTTTTTTTAGTTTTTTTATATCTTTTTTATCTGTAAGTCTTATAGTACTATATGAAATATCTATGTTTGTATCTTTTTCTATAGGTATATAGTTATACTTTATTTTTGTTGTAGTATTTTCAAAAAATATCTCTTCAATATTTTCATTATACAAAGTACCTCTACTTATTACTTTGTACTCTTTTATACTATTATCTTGTTTGATATAAATGTAGGCATATGTATGTACATTGATATTATCTTCTATATCTAAAGTTCCATCTTTTGAGAGAAATGTCTCTTTTGCTTTCTCAAAAGCCCTTGTAGGTCGTAAGGGTTTATATATATCCTCACTTTTTCTTAAAAAGTATAAAGCATATTTTGTTTTATGCTCTATTAGTTTTTCTTCTTTGATATCTTTTTCTAAGGGTTCATCTTCTTTTACAACTAAATTTTCTACTGTTGGTATTTTTACTATTTTTGAAGTACCTTGTCCTGGACTAGAAAGTACTACTCCTCTTCCTTTATCGGTTTTACATCCATCTGTTCTTAATAAAAAATATTTTCCTGATGATGAAATATTTGATTCAGTTGTTGCCATTGAGGTAGAAGATACAACAGAACATTTATTTTTATCTCTTGGACAAGCTACAGATGAGCCTATTAAATCTTTAACAAATAAAGGTTTTTTCCCATTTATTCTTTCAACAGTTGCACTTGAAGACAAACTTACAGCACCACCACAAGCACATTTTATTGATGCGGCTTCAATTACATTGTATTTATTACCCATATTACTTATCCAATTTTTTAGCACATTATAGTAAAAAATAATTTAAGAACTAATTAAAATTATAACATATAAGATAATTATATGATAATAAATAAATAAATAAATTTATAATATTTTTACTAACTTTTAAAGCTTATTTTAAAAATAAGTTGATAAAATAAGTTTTTAGTAACTATTATTATGATTTTTTAATAATATTAATTGATATTTAAGGTTTGTGAAAATTGCAATATAAAATATTAGAGTCATTTGAAGGAGAGTTTCCCTGCGGAAAAGATTCTAAATATGAAAATTCTTTTTTATTAATAGAAGATGAAATAGACAAAAACAATAGTGTAACTCAAGAAGGTACTACAGATTGGAAACTTGTAGAAGAAAGTTGCGTTGAATTTCTTATAAGTCAAAGTAAAGATATGAAAATAGTTTCATGGTTTGTATATAGTTCTTGGAGAAACAGTTCTTATGATGGTCTTATGCAAAGCCTTTTGATATATCATGATTTATTAAATAAATTTTCAAAAGAGATACATCCCAAATCTAAAAAAGCTAGAATAAATATATACAATTGGCTTGAAGAAAAATTAACTAGTGATATACGTGATAATGTAAACAATAAAAATATTGTTAATTATAAAAAAGATCTACTTGAGGTTTTTGATGATATTAATTCACTTATAAGTTTACAGTTAGGTAAAGAGGGTAATTATTTTAATAAAATTAAAATATTTTTAAATAGTTTAAATGAAGAAAAAAAGATTAATGAAATAGAAACAATAACTAATGAAAAGACTCATAAAGAAAAAGATCTAAAGTCAACAACAAAAAGAAAAGATGAACCTAATATAGAAGTAAAACAAGAAAAAGAAATAAGTGAAATAACAAATGACAGAGAAGCTATACAAGTTTTAAGAAAATTTAAAAAATATTCTTCTTTACTAACTGATTATTTTAGAAAAAATGATATTTCAGATCTTAAAGCCTTGCGAATTACAAGATTGTTATCTTCTTTAGATATTGATGGTTTACCTGCTAGTAATAATAATAAGTCTTTATTATATCCTCCTTCTGAGTTAGAAATAGATAAGGTTAAAAGTCTATACCATAAAAACGAATATAAAGAAGCTTTTTATTTAACTGAAGAGATTATTGAAGTATCTCCATTTTGGATAGATGGTTATTATTATTCATATAATATTTTAGAAAAAACTAAAAACTTCAAAGAAGCAAATGAAGTTAAATATTTGCTTTTATGTTTTTTAAAAACAAATGAAGGAATTTTAGAACTTAGTTTTAATGATGGAACTGGTTTTGCATCTAGTAAAACCAAAAAATGGATTAAAGAAAACATACTAACAATAAACGAAGATAAAGAAGAAAAAACAACAATTGAAGAAGATGATGAAAAAAGTAAAATATTAAAAGATGTAAATAGTTTAATTAACGATAATAAAATCAAAGATGCTATGAATTTAATTAATAAAAAATATTTAACTTCTTCAACTACTGAAGAAAAATTTAAATGGAGGTTATATCATGCAGAAGTTGCAGTTGAATTTGATAAAAAAGATATTGCATTGGCTTTACTAGAAGATTTACAGAAGGATATTAGTAGATTTTATTTAAATGAATGGAATCCAAAACTTGCGGCAAAAGTATATATTTTACTATTAACATCTTTTTCGAATTTTGAAATTGAAAATGAAAAACTTGAATCAATTTATAAAAACCTTTGTAAAACTGATATTAATAGTGCATATGAAATTAAAATAAATTAGGAGAAACAATGAACAAACAATCAGAGTCACCAAAAGAAAGAATAAACGTAACATATAAGCCTGCAACAGGAGATATGTCAGAAGATGTTGAAATACCATATAAGGTTACACTATTAGGTGAATATAATCCAAATGAAGAAAAAGTGCCAGTTGAAGATAGAAAAGCAATAAAAATTGATAAAAACAACTTTAATGATGTTTTAAAAGCACAAAATTTATCTGTTACTTTTAATGTTGATAATAAATTAATTGAAGAAGAAGATTCTTCTTTAAATGTTGATTTAAAAATAAATAGTGTGAAGGATTTTTCACCAGAAAAAATTGTAGAAAATGTACCTGAAATGAAGGTATTAATGGAATTAAGACAATCTTTAATGGCTTTAAAAGGTCCATTAGGAAATGTACCTGCATTTAAAAATGCAATACAAAGTGCTATATCTAGTAAAGAAGAAAGAGACGCATTAATGGCAGAACTAAATTTAAGTTCTAAAGAATAAAAAAAGGATTTTTATGTCAACAGAAGAAGCAATATCACAAAATATTAATGATTTAGAGCAATTAACGTTGCTTGATAGTATAGTAGCTCAAACCAGTCTTACTCAAGAGGATGATACTTATGGAGTAGTTAAATCAGGAGTAGGGGCATTAATTGAAGAATTAATTAAATCTGATAATGAAGATGAAAAAGTTAATAAAGCAATAATTGATAAAATGATTGCTGAAATTGATGAAAAAATATCTGCTCAAATGGATAAAATTTTACATCATCAAGATTTTCAAGCTCTAGAATCTAAATGGCGTGGTTTATATATGTTAGTAGAAAGAACAGATTTTAGACAAAATATTTTAATGGAAATAATAAATGTTTCTAAAGAAGATCTTATAGAAGACTTTGAAGAGAGTTTAGATATTACTAAGACAGGACTTTATAAACACGTATACACAGGAGGTTATGGTCAATTTGGTGGTGAGCCAGTTGGAACAATAATTGCAGATTACGAATTATCTCCATCAAACGTTGATATTAAGTTCTTAAATAAAGTTGCTTCAATTGCAGCTATGAGTCATGCTCCATTTATTTCAGCTGCTGGACCAAAATTCTTTGGTCTTAAAAGTTTTGAAGGTTTACCTGATTTAAAAGATATTGAAGATGTTATGAACTCTCCTCAATTTGCTGCTTGGAAAGGGTTTAGAAAAAATGAAGATTCTAGATATGTAGGTTTAACATTGCCAAGATTTTTATTAAGAGCTCCATATGATCCTGAAGATAATCCTATTTCTAATTTTGTATATAAAGAAAATGTTTCAAATAGCCATGAAGATTATTTATGGGGAAATACTGTTTATCCATTTGCAAGTAAATTAACTGATAGTTTTGCTAACTATAGATGGTGTACAAATATAATAGGTCCTAAATCAGGTGGTGAAGTAAAAGATTTACCTGTACATACTTTTGAAAGTATGGGTGATATTGAGATGAAAATACCTACAGAAATATTAGTATCAGATAGAAGAGAATATGAATTATCAGAACAAGGTTTTATTCCTTTAATTATGAGAAAAGGTAGTAATGCAGCTGCATTTTTTGCTGCAACTTCTGCACAAGAACCTAAGATTTTTCCAAATACACCAGAAGGTAATGAAGCTCAATTGAATTATAAACTAGGTACTCAGTTACCTTATTTATTTGCTATTACAAGAATGTCACACTACATAAAAGTACTTCAAAGAGAACATATTGGTTCATGGAGAGAAAGATCAGATTTAGAAAGAGAGTTGAATAAGTGGGCAAAACAATATGTTGCAAATCAAGAGAATCCAAGTGCTGAGATTAGAAGTAAAAGACCATTTAAAAGTATATCAATTGACGTAGAAGATATACCTGAAGATCCAGGTTGGTACAAAGTTAAAATTTCATTAAGACCTCATTTTAAATATATGGGTGCAAATTTTGAACTGTCATTAGTTGGTAAATTAGATAAAGATTAAACTTATGTATAAGGGAAGTTTATTTGAACGATTATCTAATGAATTTAATGAAAAAGATTTCATAAGCAAAGAAGAGGCAGTTTATGCCTCTATTGCGAATAATCTTTCTAAAATATTTTCTACAAATGCAGGAAGTGTTGAAATAGCAAAAGACTATGGTAAACCAGATTTAAATAATATAGATTTAAGTATGAAAGAGTCTATATCTTTAATAGAAAATCATTCTGAACTTTGTATAAAAAAATATGAACCTAGACTTTATAAGGTAAAAGTAGTTGTTTATAAAGAGAAATTAAGCTTAAATCAAATGAATATCTTTATTGAAGGTTATCTCCTTATAAATGGAACAAGTAAAAAAATAAATTTTAATGCAAATTTATTAAACAATGGAAAAGTGAAAATATATAAAGATGGCTTTTAATGATTATTATAAAGAAGAATTAACTTCTTTACGTACTTTAGGTTCAGAGTTTTCAAAAAAAAATCCTGGATTATCAACATACTTATCTAAAGAGGGGCAAGATCCTGATGTTGAAAGATTACTTGAAGGTTTTTCTTTTCTTACTGGAAGATTAAAGCAAAATCTTGATCAAGAACTTCCTGAAGTTGCTCATACTTTAGTTGAACTTTTATGGCCAAATTATGTAAGACCAATACCTTCATATAGTATTATTCAATATTCACCAATTAAAGATTCTATAAATAATACAACAATAAAAAAAGATACTGAAGTATTAAGTAAAAGTAAAACTGATACTATTCGATGTAGGTTTAGAACTACATACGATACAGTAATTATGCCTTTTGATTTGAATAATGTAAATTATTTTATACATGGTAAAAAAAGTTCTATAGAGTTAAATATGAATATGACTACATCTGGGACATTAGAAGATATAACATTTAGTAATCTTCGTATTTATCTAAGTGGTTCAAAATTTATTTCACAAGATTTATACCTATTTTTAATAAATTATATAGAAGAAATAGAAATATCTTTAGAAGATGAAAATGAAAAAAATATAGAAAACCTTATAATTGATAAAAAATCAATTGTTCCTGTTGGTTTTAATTATTTAGAGACTATGATTCCTTATCCTTTAAATATATTTGATGGAAATATTTTGCTTCAAGAATTTTTTTCTTTTAAAGATAAATATTTATTTGTTGATTTAATGAATTTAAATAAAATATCAGATCTCTCTACGGATTTATTATCCAAATGTAGAAATTTTTCTATAAAGATCAATTTTTCAAAAAGTTTTTTGCATTTAGAAGAAACATTAAACAAAGAACATTTTTCATTATATTGTACCCCAATTATAAATTTATTCGAAACAGATACTGTTCCTATAAGAAAAAACCAACAGCAAGATGAATTTTTATTAATACCTTCTGAATTGGATAAAAATCATAGTGAAGTATTTTCTATAGAAAAAGTAAGAGGTTGGATAGCTAATAAAAAATTATATCAAAATTATATTCCTTTTGAATCTTTTGAACACTTAGATGATGATAATGAATACTACTCTTCACGAACTAAATTATCTATAGATGGAGAAAGAACAAATACGTATTTAAGATTTTCTTCTAATGATATTAATGATAGTTTTACTAGAACAAATGCAATTGTTTCTGTGAAAATATTATGTACTAATAGAGATATACCCTCAAAACTGTTGTTAGGAGATATCTGTGTACCTAATTCATTATCAGATAGTTCTAATATTCCATTTAAAAATATAACTATACCATCAGTGAGTTATCCTCCTCCAATTTCAGGAGATTTTTTATGGAGAATCATTTCTAATATGTCATTAAATTATCTTTCTATAAGTAATATTAAGTCTTTTAGAACAATACTTGAAACTTATGATTTTTATGGAGCTTTTAATCTTAAACAAAAAGAAAAAACATCTATGAATTTAATAGGATTAGAAGAAATATCTTATGAAAGTTGTGAAATGATTTATAAAGGATTGCCTATAAAAGGTATACATGTTTTTTTAAAAATTGACCATACTAAGTATTCATCTGCAGGTGAAGCATATTTATTTTGTTCAATAATTAATGAATTTCTTTCTCTTTATAGTAATATTAATTCTTTTCATAAACTTACTGTTGATATGCAAAATAAAGAAGTATATGAATGGCCTACTAAGCTTGGGTCTCAATGCTTAATATAGTAGGATATAAATGAAAATAGATATTATTAATAAAAGAATGAAAGAATCAAAATTTAATTATTCTTTACCTCAAGCAATAAGAATTGTTTGTGCATATTTAAATAAAATATACCCTGAATTTGAATATGAAAAACTTTATAATAAAATTATATTTAAATCAAACCCTAGTTTAACTTTTCAAAAATCTGAAATAGAAGATATAAATTTTATAAGTTTTAATAATGATATAAAAGTTGAAATTACATTAAATTTTTTAGGAATATTTGGTAGTTCTTCTCCTATGCCTTCTCACTTTACTGAAATGGTTTTAAATAGTAGAGATAATGATAAAGTTCTTTATGATTTTTTAAATCTTTTTAATCATCATCTTCAACGTTTTATTTTTCCAATTTGGAAAAAACATAAATATTATATAGAATATAAACATGATTTGAGAGATTCATTTTCTAAATATATACTTTCTTTCCTAGGTTTATATTCAAATATTAATATTACAAATTCTACTTCTCTTAACCTTCGTAAACTTATTCCTTATATAGGAATATTAAGTATGAAGCATAAATCAGCAGGAACTCTAAAGGCCATAATAAGACATTATTTATCTCATAATGATATTGAAATAATTCAATGTGTAGACTCTACATATAAGATTCCATCTTGGCAATATTCGTCTCTTGGTAATAGTAATATGTCACTTGGTAGTGATTTTTTAATTGGAGAAACTATTGTAAGTAGAAATGGTAAATTTAGAATATTATTTAAGGATTCTAATAATGAGGATTTAATTAAATATAGTATTTTAGGAAAAAAAATGGATGAACTGAATGAATTAATCTTTTTTTCTTTAAATGAACCTCTAGATCATGATGTCTGTTTTGAAATAAAAAAGAATAATAAGAAAAAATTTATTTTAAAAGAGAGTGAAAAAATTTATTTAGGTATTAATAGTTGGATTGGTATCCCTAAATATGATGAAAAAATAATTATTGCAAAAAAAGGAAAATAATGAAACTTGAATTAAAAGAAATGGTTAATTCTTTAGATATAAATACAAAAAGATATTTAGAAAATAGTGCACAAAGGTGTATTTCTAGAGGTGGGAATGAAATTTTAATAGAGGATATGATCTATTCTTTTTTAGATAATAGTCATAGTATTTTTAATAAAGTTTTAGAGCATTATAATATAGATTATCAAGAAATTTTTAATGTTATTCAAACTAGTACAAAAGTAAGTTCAACAGAGAGCACTAATCCAATTTTTTCTTTATTACTTGTACAGTGGCTAGAAGAGGCATATCTTATTTCTAAAGTTAGCTTAAGTTCTAACGATATAAGTGAATCTTCACTAATTTTAGCTTTATTTGATAATGAAATAAAGTATTCTAATGCATCATATTTTAAACTTTTAAGAAATATAAAATTTAATGAAGCAAAAGATTTAATTATTGGATTGAACCAAAATGCTATTGAAAAATTAAATGGCAATACAAATATTGATAAAAATATAAATAAAAGTTCAGAACTTGATAAATATACGACAAACTTAACAAAACTTGCTGAAGAAGGAAAGATTGATCCTGTTTTATGTAGAGATGATGAAATAAAACAAGCAGTTGATATTTTGTTAAGAAGACGAAAAAATAATCCCATTATGGTAGGTGAAGCTGGTGTTGGGAAAACTGCTGTTATTGAAGGACTTGCTCTTAAAATAGTTAATAAAGAGGTTCCTGATTATTTATATGAAGCACAAATATTATCATTAGATTTAGGTTCTTTACAAGCTGGTGCTAGTGTAAAAGGCGAGTTTGAAAGACGACTACAAGCTGTTATAAAAGAGATTCAGTCTAGTACACAATTTAATATCCTTTTTATTGATGAAGCTCATACTTTGATTGGTGCAGGAGGAAATGAAGGTGGAGGTGATGCTGCAAACTTATTAAAACCTGCATTAGCTCGTGGTGAATTAAGAACAATTGCTGCAACTACATGGCTTGAATATAGAAAATATTTTGAAAAAGATGCTGCTTTATCCAGAAGATTTCAAAAAATTAACCTATTAGAACCTAGTATCGATCAAGCAATAACAATTTTGAGAGGTTTAGCAAGTAAATATGAAGAAGTTCATAATGTTTATATTGAAGATGAAGCTTTAAGAACAGCAGCAATACTTTCAGCAAGATATATTACTGGTAGGCAATTACCAGATAAAGCAATTGATGTGCTAGATACTGCTTGTGCTAACGTAAAAATTAGTAAGACTAATATACCTTTTGCTTTACAAAAATTAAATACTGAAATAATTGAAAAACAAAGAGAAATTGATTATATTCTAAGAGATGATACAAACTTAATAAAAGACTATACAAAAAAAATACAGATAATTGAAGATGAAATTATTTCAATTAAAGATGAAGTTGAAATAATAGAAGATAATTGGAATAAACAAAAAAATTTATTAGATAAAATAAATGAAACTACAGATGACAAAGAAGAACTAAAGAAATTAAATGAAGAACTTAAAATATTACAAAAAGATGGTTCATATATATATAAAAATGTAACTAAAGAGCAGATTGCTGAAGTTATCTCTTCATGGACAGGAATTCCTTTAGGTAATATGGTTCAAGAACAAGTAAAAACTATAATGGAACTAGAATCAAAGATGAAAGATAGAATCATTGGTCAAGACGAAGCAATATCATATATAAATACTTTTTTACAGATATCAATTACAGGTCTTAAAAATGAAAATTCTCCTGCTGGAGTATTTTTATTAGTAGGTCCAAGTGGTGTTGGTAAAACTGAAACTGCATTAGCAATTGCTGATTTAATGTATGGGGGAGAAAGATTTATTACAACTATAAATATGACAGAATTTCAAGAAAAACATACTATATCAAGACTAATAGGTTCTCCTCCTGGATACGTTGGATATGGAGATGGAGGTCAATTAACAGATCCTGTTAGAGTTAAACCTTATTCTGTTGTTTTACTTGATGAAATTGAAAAAGCTCATCCTGATATTTTAAATCTTTTTTATCAAATATTTGACAAAGGTGTTGTAAATGATGGGGAGGGTAGAGTCATTGATTTTAAAAATACAATTTTAATTATGACTTCAAATCTAGCAACAGATGAAATTACACAATTATGCTTAACAAATGAAAATATTAAATTAGAGGATCTTACAAAAAAAATAACACCTACCTTAACATCATATTTACAGCCAGCGTTATTAGGAAGAATGAATGTAATCCCTTATTTTAATCTCAAAGATGATTCTCTTAAAGATATTGCAAAACTTAAATTAAAAACTATACAGAAGCAATTAAATAAAAAAGAAATTGATTTAATCATTAATGATAAGTTACTTGATTATATCGTTTGTTTATCCAATACAGTTGATACAGGTGCAAGAAATATTGATTTAATAATAAATACAAATATTATGCCTAAGTTATCAAAATATATTTTAAATTGTAGTTTAGAAAATATTAAATTAAGTTCTATTGATTTATCAATAGATAAACATAATGAAATATTAATAAGTCATAAATAGGAGAAAAGATGAAAAAAGAAATTTTATTTTTAATTAGTGTTTTAGTTATTTTATCTTTTAGTGGATGTACTAGTTTTAAAGAAAGATATAAACCCTTATATCAAGTTAAACCTGAAATAGAATCTTTAAAAGGTCAATGATTATGAAATTAATATTTGACATAATAAAAAATGGTAGTGATACACCTAGCCAAAGAAAATACCAGTTTGATATGATGAATGGCAATATTGGTAGATCAGAAGGAAGTGATTGGACTTTAACTGATAGTAATAATTATATATCAAGTAAGCATGTCTTAGTTGAGTTTAAAGATGGAATATATTTTATAAAAGACGTTAGTACCAATGGAACTTTTTTAAAGAATCCTTATAAAAGGTTGCCCAAAAATATTTCAATTAAGATAAATTCTACAGATATTTTTATTATTGGTGAGTATGAAATTCAGGCAAGATTTATTAATAATGAGTATTCACAAGATGACATAATTAGCGAGGATAATAATTTATCTAATAAAAATATACATGAAGTACAAAAGATTAATCAATTAATTCCAAATGATGATGACTTTTTAGATGATTTTATTTTAGAAGACTCTAATATTATGAACAGTTCTTTTATAATACCTGATGAAGAGGATTATGATTCTAGTTTTGGTAGTAATTTAAACAACAACGATAATATTGATTTAAATCCTAAAAACAGTATTGAAGCTACTATATTAGATACAGAGGTTGTAAAAGGTGACACTAATGTAAATCCTTTAAATGAACACATAAATATACATAATTTTGAAGAAGTACCTATTGAAATAGAAGACACTCCTACTAAAAAAGTAGAAGAAAAAATTAATAATACAATTTTATCAGGAAAACACAATCAAGATATTTCTATTCTTGAAAAGAAATTAGGAATTGAACTTAATAGTTTATCAGAAGATCAAAAAGATTATATTCTTAATGAAATTTCAGATATCGTACTTAATTGTTTAGACGGATTAAAGAATTCTTTAAGTGTAAAAGAAAAAATTAGAAAAGATTTACAAATATCAAATAACAGTCCTTCTTATAATATTTCAAATCCTATATTAATGGGACAACATGCCTTAAATTTATTAAACGATAAAGATGCCAATGAGCTAAAATTATCCGAAGCCATTAAAAAATCTTTTTCAGAATTAGATACTCATAATATAGCATTACATAGATCAAGTAAAAACTTAATTAACATTGCTGTAATGAAGTTTTCTCCTAAAAGTTTAGAACATCATTTTGAAACTAATGGAGAATTAAATAATCTTATGCCAAAAAAATATCAAATGTGGGATTCATATATAAATATGTTTAAAAAGTTAAATGATGAACCTGATTTTGGTATTAATTTAATTGAAAAAGATTTTGCTAAAGAATATAACAATATTTCTTATAGCATTAAACTAAAATCAATATAAAGGAATAAAATGAAGTTATTTTGTAAATTAATATGTGTTATGACGATAATTACTCTTTTAATAAGTGGCTGTTCTTCTAAACCAACACACCTTGAGCTAGTTATAAAATCGTCAAAAGATTTAAATAAAGATTTAGATGACATTTCATCTCCTTTAATGCTAACTTTTTATGAATTAGAATCAGCAGAAAGATTTTTAAAATATGATTTTTGGAAATTATTAGACAAATCAGGAAAAAGTTTAAATAATGATTTGATTTCTCAAACTAAACATATAATAATTCCAGAACAAGAACAAACATATAATATTTTATTTGATAAAAGAGCAAAATTTTTAGGTGTTATTGGTAAGTTTAGAAATTTAGATACTAAGACTTCTTGGAAATATGTACTTAATCTTGAAAGTGATAGCTTTAATTATGCAGAACTAGAAGTTAAAAATTATGATATAAAGAGAGTTGAATAATGGAAAATAGAATAATATGGAAAGAGGGTCTTTTTATAAGGCCTCAACATTTTCAGCAAAATGATCGCTACTATAATTATGAATTAAGAACAAGAACATATCAATCAAGACAGAATAATTGGGGTTTTTTTGATTTTAGAATTAATGAACATCTTTTAAGTACTGGAAAAATCATAATCGATAATGCATCTGGAATAATGCCAGATGGGACACTTTTTGATATAAATTCAAAAGATTTATACAATTTAACTTTAGATATTAATAGTACTGATATGAATAAGTTTGTTTATTTATCTCTGCCAGTAAATATAAAAAATAGTGATGAAACTCATTTTGAAGAACAAAAAAATCTAATTACTAGATATAAAGCTCAAATGGTTCCTAATGTACCAAATGTGAATGCTGGAGAAGTTAGTAATGGAGATATTTTTGTTGCACAGCACAACTTTAAATTACAACTTGAAGATGAATTAAGTGATAATTACATTAGTTTAAAAATTGCTAAAATAAGTAATGTATCAAATAGTGGTATAATTTCACTTGATGAAAAGTTTCTTGCCTCATATTTACACTTAAATTCTTCAAAGTACTTACTTTCACAAATTAACGAATTAACTAGTATGTTATCTTATCGTGCAGAGAAATTATCTCAAAAAATAAGCGACTCTATCTTACAAACATCTGAAATGGGTGATTATCTGATGCTTCAAGTACTAAATAAATATAATAGTAGTTTTCACTTTTTATTAACTCAAGATAAAATACATCCTGATGAATTATTTAGAGAATTAAATATTCTTGCTGCTGAATTAGCAGTTTTCATGAAAAAAGAAAAAAGGTTATTAGTACAGTTTATATATGAACATATTAATCAATCGTTAAGTTTTGATAGTATTTTAGAAGAAATCAAATCTATGCTTACTATGGTATTAGAACAAAATAGTATATCATTAGAAATTGAGGAAAGGAAATATGGTATTCATATTGTTCCTATTAAAGATAAAGAACTGGTAAAAAACTCTACTTTTATATTTTCAGTTAGTGCAGATCTATCAGCTGAAAAAGTAAAAGAAACTTTAGTTAGTGGCTTAAAAATAGGTACTATAGAGACTATAAAAAATCTTGTAAACTATCATTTAGTTGGTTTTAAAATCAAACCTTTATCTAATCCACCTAAAGAGATACCATATAGAGTTAATCATTTATATTTTAAACTAGAATTAAATGCAAAAAATCTTAATGAATTGGTTAAATCTGCTGGTTTTGCATTTCATTTGTCAGCAGAACTTCCTAACGTAAATTATTCGTTATGGGCAATAAAAAATAATTGATAATGGAATAATATGAATAATAAAACTATACTAATCTCACATAATAAAGATAATAATACTTTAACAAATTTTAATTATCAACAAAAAAGTACTATAGAAGATTACAAAAAACAAAAAAGTGTTTTTAGAAGAAGACACAGTAAAAAAGACAATGAATATGAAATTAGCTTTAATCCTTTTATTACAGCAGCTTCACCTTTAATAAGAACTGTTTTAAAATATAAAATGGATTCTGATATTAGTAGTATAAATGAATTACGAGAAGAGTTAGTAAGTAAAATAAATTTATTTAATGACAATGCTTATAAATATGATATTCAAGAAAATGAAATTTTAGTCACAAGATATGTAATATGTACTTTTGCAGATGAACTCATTAATACTAATAATTTAGCTAAAAACAATAACTGGTCTAATAATAGTCTTTTGAGTATTTTTCATAATGAAACATATGGAGGAGAAAACTTTTTTCATCTTATGGATAAGTTTTTAAAAGCACCTGCTAAATATGTTCATATACTTGAATTAATGTATACATTTATGGCATTAGGGTTTGAGGGAAAATATAGAGTATTAGATAGGGGTAAAATAGAGTTGAATAATATTAAAGACAGTCTTTTTAAACAGATAAAAATTGTACAAGGACGAGATCCTATGACATTTTATACTATCCAAGAACCTTCAAAAGAAAAATATAGGCTTTTTAATAAGGTCTCTTATCTTTTACTATTTATTTGTATTTTTTCATTGTTAACAATAATATATATAAGTTTAACTTTTAGTTTACATCAACAAGATGATAAATTTTTAGAATTATTAAATAATGATTATAAAGCTTTTCAACTAAATGATTTAAAAGGATTAGAATAATGAAAAAATCAATATTTAAATCATATATTTTTTGGCTAATTTTTATTGCTTTTATAATTTCATTGTTGATTATATTTGTTACACCTTATTTTTTTAAATCATATGAAGATTTAACAGTAAGACTTCTTATTTCATTTAGTATTTTTTTTGGTACTATCATAATAATTTTACTAATTCTTTTGTTTAAAAAAGAAGAAACTCAGGAAATTATAAGAGATAGAAAAAAAAGGCAAGAATTAGAAGCAAAATATAAAAAGATTATTGCATTAAAAGTAAAAGATATTAAAATAAAATTTAATGATGCGATAAAAGTTATAAAAAAATCATCTTTATATAGAAATAAAAGAAAAGCTAAATATGAGCTTCCTTGGTATTTAGTAGTTGGAAATAATGAAGAAGGTAAAACTAGACTTTTAGAGTCTTCTGGACTTGATTTCCCATTAAATGTTAATTACGATAATAGAGTAGTAATTGAAGAAGATAGTACTAAGTCTTTTCAATGGTATTTTTCAGAAAACTCAATATTTATAGATATGCCTGGAAACTATATAGAATTAAAAGAGAATTCAGAAGATCCAATTGTTTGGAAAGAATTTATAAAACTATTTATAAAAAAAAGATGGCGAAGACCAATAAATGGTGTACTTCTAACTATTAGTGTTGAGACACTATATAACAAAAGTGAAAAAGAGTTAGAACAATATGCTAAAGACTTAAGAGATAGATTTGATGAACTTTCAAAGTCATTTATGTCAAGTATCCCTATTTATCTAATAATAACTAAAAGTGATAAAATAGAAGGTTTTAATGAATATTTTTCAGATTTAACAGAAGAAGAAAAAAATGAAATTCTTGGAATAACATTTGATAATGATAGTAACAATATTAATATAGATACAAATATTTTAAAACCAAAATTAGAAGATTTATTGAAAAGATTAAATAGTTCAGTACTTCAAAGAATGCATTATGAATGGGAAGAAGAATATAGAGCGAAAATTTTTATGTTTTGCGAAAATTTTTCTGATATATTTGAGAAGACTAATTTATTTGTAGATATATGTTTTGCACAAACAAGATATAGAAAACCTCTAATGCTTAGAGGAATATACTTTACAAGTGTGCCTTGTGAAGATAATCCACATTCTCTTGTTCCTGAAGAAAATCTTGAAATGGCTAGAAACGGTAAAGGCCTTTTTATAAAAAAACTTTTAAATGATATTATATTTCCTGAATCAGAGATTATTAAAATGGATAAAAACTACAAAAAGAAAATTAAAAAAAATCATATAATAGCGTACTCTTTATCTTTTATAATTGTAGTGTTTTTTAGTTTTTTTATTGTAAAAGATTTTATTGTGCATAATAATAATTTACATAAAATAGAAAAGAATTATCAAAATTATTATAATAAAAAAGAGAAAGTTTTACCTTCTGATAATTTTGCACATGTACTTACTATTTTAAATGATTTAGAAAAAATCAAACAATATAATAAGAAAAACACTAGTAGTCGTTTTTGGAAATTGATTTTTTATAAATCTGATGAACGAGAAAAACTAATAAAGCAATTGTATTATAATGATTTAAAATCATTACTATTACCTAGAGTTGCAAAACATATAGAAAAGCAAATGATGCTTAATTTACAAAGTTTTGATAAAACATGGGATAATACAAAAGCATATGTGATGTTAGAAAATACAAAAAAAAGAGATATAGATTTTCTATCAAATTATATGGCTAAAGATTGGGCAAAGATATTTCCAAATAATGCAAATATACAAAAAGGATTAAGTTATCATTGGACAAACATTTTAAAACATGGTTTTAAACCATATTATTTAAATCAAACGACATTAAAAATTGCCAGAAATAGATTAACTAAATTAGGAAGCGAAGCCTTAACATATAGAGGTTTAAAATATAAAATTGAACAATTAAACTTAAAAGATTTTAGTTTTTCTCATGTTCTTGGTAGTAATATTAGATCTTTTGAAGGTAGCAACTATTTAATACCTGGATTATTTACAAAAACTGGATATACAATTATGATCAAAGAGGGTAGAAAACTAACAAAAGAAATACTTTCAACTAATTGGGTTATAGGGAAAAGAACAGATTTAACTAATGCTGAAATAAATAACAATTACAAAAAAGTATTAAGCTTTTATTTTTCTGATTATAAAAAATATTGGAATACTGCATTAGTAAAATTAAAAGTTCCATCACAAAATACAATTGCATCGCTTAGTAATCAGTTATCAACATTTAGTTCAGCTGATTCACCTATAATATCAATTCTAAGAACACTTAAAGAGCATACTGATATATATACACCAGCAGAACAACTAAAAATGAAATCAAAAGATAACTCAAATATAAAAAATGCAGTTATTTCTACAGTTGCTACTGGACAAATTGCTAGAGCACTTGCTAAAAAAGCTATAAACTCTGCAGAGAAAGCTATGGATAATACAAGTATTAAAAATCTAAGACATTTCTTTAAAAAATATCATGTTTTATTAGATAAAAATGAACAGCCTTCAAGTATTTTGCAAAATGCAATAACAAAACTAGGAAAAACATATCAAACAATAACTTCAATAAATGCTGCTGTTACGCCAAATTATGACTCTTTTAAAATTGTTATGAATAGGATTAATGGACAATCGGAACCAATGATAGTACCACTTAATTCTTTACCTTTATATGTTAAAAAATGGTATAAACAAATTTTAACATCAAATTGGAAAGCAGTTTTAAAATATACTAAGTCGTATGTAAATAGAAAATACAAAGAAGATGTTTTACCTTTTTATTATGAAAGAATTAAAAATAAGTATCCTATTGCAAAAAGACAAAATAGTAACTTTATAAAACTTGAAGATTTTAGTGAGTTCTTTAGAAAAGATGGAATCTTAGATACTTTTAATAAAAATTATATTTCTAGTTTTGTTCAAATAAATGGTAATTCAAATTCATATATACTTAAAAATATTGATGGAAATATATTACATATTCAAAAAAGTTACATGAAAGCTATATTAAATGCAAATAAATTACAAAAAATATTTTTTAAAAATAATGGTTCTTTAGGTTTTGTTGCTTCTTTAAAACCTTATGTTTTAGGAAATAATTTAGCAACTATGGAATTATTTTATGATGATGATAATTTACTATATGAACATGGACCTATTAAAAGTAAAAAGATTGTATGGCCTGCACAAAGTATGAATAATATAGTAAAATTTAATCTTTATGATTTATCTAATAATTCTGTGGTTAATAATTATTTAGATAATGAATGGGCATTATTTATGTTATTCGATAAATTTAATATGCAAACTCATACTTCTAGTTCAGTAATTTTAAAATATGATCAATATAATTATAGTGGTTCATTTTACTTAAAAGGACCTATATCAAAAATACTTAAAAGATATAACCCTTTATCAAACTTTAATTTAAGTGAGAATTTATAATGAAATTTAAAAGCTTTGCATTTACACACCCTGGATATATAAGAAAAATTAATGAAGACTCGTTTTATGCAAGTGATGAGAGAGGATTATGGATTGTTTGTGATGGAATGGGTGGGCATGAAGAAGGAAACTTTGCTAGTCATTTAATTACAGATATTTTTGAAGAAATGAAGATGAGTGGAAACTTTGAAAATAAAATATATCTTATGAATAAACAGTTAGAAAATATTCATAAAATTTTATTAAAAAAAGTTGAAAAATCTGGTAAAAATATTACAATTGGAACAACATTAATTCTACTATATATTGATGAAGACAAAGGTGTTTGCCTTCATTCAGGAGATAGTAGATGTTATAATTTAAGAAATGATACTTTAAGTAAAGTTACAAAAGATCATGCTATTGAGATTAATGATTTGTATGGATATAGGAAAGTTCTAACCTCTGCTATATCAGCACCAGGAAATTTTTTTCTTGAAACAACAAGATTTATTGTAAAAAGGAATGACATGTTTTTATTATGTAGTGATGGTCTATATGATAATATTTCTAATGAGACAATTAAGCTGTCACTTGAGGATGAAAGTTTAGAAAAAGGTTTAAAAAGATTAAAATCTTCTGTTTTAGATACTAATGCTGATGATAATATAACAGCAATATTGGTAGGAAATAAATGAAAGAAGAAAGCTTAATTAAAAAGATATCAAAAAATAGTTTTAAAAAAAAACTAAAAAAAGCATCTTCCACTATATCTCTTCTTAATAAAAGGTATTATTTAAATGAAGAAATAGCTAATGGAGGGTTGAGTACAGTTTATAGTGCTAATGACATATATTGTGATTATTTTAATGAAGCATCAAATTTAGTAATAAAAATTCCTTCGAAAGAACTTCAAAAAAACAAAGATATTGCAGCTTTTATATATTCAGAATATTCTTTCCTTAGAAAATTAAATCATGATAACATAGTAAAAACACTTGATTTTGGGATTGATAATAAGTCGAATACTCCTTATTTAGTTCTAGAATATCTTAAAGGTAAGACTTTGGCTGAAATTCCAATTATAAATATGAGTAAATCATTTAAAAATTTACTTTTTAAAACTCTTTTAGATGCTATTAAATATATACATTCTAATAATATAATTCATGCAGATATTAACCCTTCAAATATAATGATTCATAATGATCTTATTACTATATTTGACTTTGGTATTTCTCAAAATATAGAAGAGAATAAAGAGATTTCTTTGGAATATAATAAAGTAAAAGCATTTAATCCTAAATACTCTGCACCTGAAGTTTTATTAGGAGAAAAACCAACAAAAGAGTCTGATTTATTCTCTTTTGCGTGCATTATGTATGAAATATATAATTGCGAGCCTTTATTTAAGATTAATTCACTAGAAGAGACTACTACTAATAATAAGTATGCATATAAATTTTCTAAAATTCCTTTTTTTTTAAGAAAATATTTTAGAGTATTTTTAAATAAAGATCCCAAAAGTAGGTCTTTTGGAAAAATATTTAATAATTTTAATAAATATTACTAATATTTATTATTATTTTATTTTATTTTTGTTAAAATATCGTATTCAAATTAAAAGGAACACAATGAATAACCCTATATTTATTTCAATAAAAGGTAGTACACAAGGTTTAATTACTGAAGGTACATTTACTCCAGAATCTGTTGGAAACTCTTACCAAAAAGGTCATGAAAATGAAGCTTTAATAAAAGGATTTTCTCATAATATTAATATTCCAAGGGATCCTCAATCAGGACAACCATCTGGACAAAGAGTTCATGAACCATTAGTTATATCAAAAATATTTGATAAAAGTTCACCTCTTTTATATAATGCACTTACTAAAGGTGAAACTTTAACTGAAGTAGAATTAAAATGGTATAGAACTAGTTATGCTGGGAAGCCTGAACACTATTTTTCTATAGTTTTAGAGGATGCTGTTATTGTTGATATTGATTCTTTCATGGATAATGAAGAAGATCAATCTAAATCTCAAGTAGCTCCTTTAGAAAAAGTTGCTTTTGCTTATAGAAAAATTACTTGGAGACATGAAGCTGCAAGTACATCTGGTGAAGATGATTGGAGAATTGGAGTAGGATTAAACGCCTAATCTAAAGCTTTCTTATTTTTATGGCATACGATTATATCGTATGCCATTTATTTTTTAATCTATTATAAATATATTACTAACTAATGTTGTATTTCTAATAAATTACAAATAAACAAAGAGGGCTAAAAATTGTCAAAAGAGCTAATGAATAATTTAGGACAAGATAGTTTAATAGATGATATGTCAAGTCCACTAAAAAAATTAAAACAGTTAAGAGAACAAGTAAATCAAGATGTAAGTGCAAGATTAAAACTATTAAACTATAAACCAAACCAAATACTAGGGCTTGGAATATTAGATGGAAGTTTTTCTGTATATAAATTTGATGGAATAAGTGC
>JAAETO010000432.1 GCA_024228275.1 Arcobacter sp. | reverse complement strand
CGTTTATATAGTTCTTTCATATTATGATTATGTTTAGAAGCAGATAGAGCTGGCATAAAGACAGCTTTTCTAAGAAATTTGTTACCTTTTTTAGAAATGGATGTTTTGCCTTTCTTTATTCCCGAGTCGTTAAAGACAACGTCAAGACCAGCATAGCTTGTCAATTGTTTTAGATTATTAACTAATTCAAAACCATTAGTCTCAGCAACAGCAGTAACAACAGAGATGAAACCAAGACCTTTGATTTTAGTGATTCGCTAGATTTTTATTGACAAGTTCCGAATTGAAAACAATGAAAAACTTAAAAGCGTCGGCCAGAGAGTAGCCCGAACTAATTAAACGAAAATGAACTTGTTACAATAGATGACGAATAACAGAGTATTACTTCTTCATATTGATAATAGTAACTAAAAAAAAGAGAAATTTATTTAATTGGCTATTTTGTGTTAACATAATATGCCGTTATATTTACTTTAAGAATGGCTCTGAAAATTAAAATAAAAGGTGATGTATGATAAAATTAAATGTAGGTTGTGGGCATGATTATCGTGACGGATATATCAATGTTGATGGTAGTGATTTATTACCCAAAGTTGATAAAATTATTAATCTAAGCAATGATTCCCTACTAAATCATTTTGACTCTGATTCTATAAATGAAATTCTAGCGAAAGATTTTATCGAACATTTTTTTCACTGGGAGGCCATTAATATTTTATCAGATTTTTATAAACTTTTAGAAAATGATGGTGTTCTAAAACTGAAACTACCTGATTTTAAATTTCTTTGTAAAACATGGTTTTTATCCGATGAAGATAAGATTACATATTTATATGGTGGACAAGATAAAAACCAAAATAAAAGTAAGGATATATATCGTGAAAAATTTCCCGAGTTTTTTTGTCATAAATATGGCTATACGCAAAAAACTATGAAACATGAACTATCTAAGATTGGATTTAAAAACATAAAAACTCAAAGACGCGGAAAAAATTTCCATGTTAAGGCAAGTAAATAAATCTGTCTTAAAAGTACACCCAACCAGGTGCTGTGTTAAAAAGCAAGCATAAATTATGGTAACTACGATAACGGCATGCAATAATTGTAAATATTGAAAAAAGAAAAAGCGTCCGCAAGTGAGTAGCCCATATTATT
>JAAETO010000431.1 GCA_024228275.1 Arcobacter sp. | reverse complement strand
AGAATATTAATGAAACATTTAGAAGAAACACCTTGGTGGATATGTGATGCAGATGATGAAAATTATTGTGCTTACGTTGATACCGATTCTAATTATTTTAATGCTGAACCTTTACTTCTTAAGTTATATCCTAATTTTGAAGAATTATCTGCAGAAAAAAAAGATGATATTCTAGAAAAGGTAGCAATGAAATATCAAGATGTAATTAATGAAGATTATGATAGATTAGCTAAGGAATGTTTTAATGTAACTGAACATCGACTTGAAATGAAAACTGAATGTGTTATTCGTTCAGCTTATTTTAGAGCAACTCGTCGTTATGCTCAATGGATTACTAAACAGGAAGGAATTGCTAAAGAATCTTTAGATATTAAAGGTTTGGAATTTATGAAAGCAAATTTCCCACCTATCCTAGGATCATTTTTTAATGACATACTTCAACAAGTACTAAAAGGTGAAGAAAAATCTAGTATTTTAGATCAAATTAAAGTATTTAAAAAACAAATTTTAGACGGCACAATACCACTTACTAAATTGGGCAACCCCTCAGCAGTTAAAAAACTAGAAAAATACTCAGGTAAAAATGCTAGAGCAGGAGAAATGTTTACTGAAATACTTAAAGGAGCTCCTGCACCTGTACGTGCTACTATTCGTTATAATGATTTATTAAGGTTATGGCAACTAGATAAAAAATATAATTTAATTACACAAGCAGATAAAGTTAAATGGATTTATTTAAGAGATAATCCTTACAAAATAGAAGCACTAGCATTTCAAGATTTTGATGTACCTGAAAAAATTAATGATTTTTTAAATGCCTATGCTGATAGACAAAAAGTATTTGATTCAATATTATTAAATAAATTAGAAGGATTCTTTAGTGACCTACAATGGTCTTTAGATTTAAATCCTTACACAAATGCATTAGCATCTTTTGAGATATAAAATAAAATTCGTACATTACAATTATGGTAAATAAAACAACACTAACATCAGTTATTTCAAAATATTATTTAAACGGGTTAAATAATCAAGTAAAATGGCGTATTAAAGATAACCAACTAACAATCTATGCAGGTGAAAATGGTAGAGTATGTAAAGTAATCCACAATAACTTTAATCTTGAAGATTCAGAATTAGGTGTATTTGATACTTATAAACTAAGTAAATTACTTTCTATTACTAATGGTGAATTAAATATTTCACTTGAAAAAATT
>JAAETO010000430.1 GCA_024228275.1 Arcobacter sp. | reverse complement strand
GAATTGTTAGTAAAAGAACACCCAGTAACCGAAAGTGTAAGTGCTGCTGCGACTGCAGATATTTTTAGATAGTTAGTCATATGTTTTCCTTTTAAAATAAATAGACTAGAATACTATCATAAAAATAATAAAATAATTGTGTATTTAGTAATAAAATCAGTAATTTTATGATATAATTTCAAAATTTCAAAAAAAAGGAAGTAAATTGAAAAAATTAATATTATCATCTATTATAGGAATGGGTTTAGTTAGTAGTTTATATGCTAAAGAGTGTATTCAAGTTCCAGATTTAAATGTTGAGTTTAAAAATGATTCAGTTACATATATAGATATGGAAGAAAAAAAAGAAATTGCAGCGTATGCTCGTTTTTTAAAAAAGACAGGAATGTTTTCTATTGTTGAAGGTCATACAAGTAAGTTTGCACCAGCTATGTACAATCATGATTTATCACAAAGAAGAGCGGTTAAAGTTAGAGCTGAATTAATTAGATTAGGTGTTAATCCTAAGCAAGTTAGAGCTATGGGATTTGGTGAAAGCAGTCCTTTATATGATAATAATACTGATATGGGAGCTCAAAAAAATAGACGTGTAATAGCTGAGGTATTTAATAATGCTGAAGAACTGGCAAGTTATATATCTTCTGAAAAAAGTAGAATCTCTAAGATAAAGTATTCTGAGCAGTAAAAAACTTTTTTAATTAATAAAATAAACAAATGATTAATTGATTTTAATTATTTGTTAGTGTCTAAGATATAAACTTTTAGTTAAGTTTATATCTTATACTTTTTTGGATATACTTCCAAAATGAATAAGATATCAAAACTTTTAAATGACTTCAATGAACTAGTAATGTTCAAGCACTCAATTTTTTCTTTGCCATTTATTTTTATATCAATGGTTGTAGCAGCAAATGGCTGGTTTGGTTTTAAACTATTAGCTTTAGGCATTTTAGCAGCAATAAGTGCTAGAAATTTTGCTATGGGTTTTAATAGATATATGGACAGAGATATAGATGCTTTAAATCCTAGAACTTTAAATAGACCAAATGTAGATGGTAGGATTAGTGCAAAACAGATGCTTATTTTTACAATTGCAAATGCTTTACTTTTCATAGTAGTTGCATATTTTGTAAATGAGTTAGCGTTATACTTATCAATACCAATTTTATTTATAATAGGTTCATACTCATATTTTAAAAGATTTTCATATTTAGCACACTTAATTTTAGGTGTTTCCCTAGCTTTAGCTCCAATAGCTGGGGTAGTTGCAGTTACTCAGACTATCCCTTTATGGTCAGTACTTCTTAGTTTAGGTGTTATGTTTTGGGTTGCAGGTTTTGATTTATTATACTCTTTGCAAGATATTGAAGTTGATAAAAAACTTGGACTTCACTCGATCCCAAGTAAATTTGGTATAAAAAATACAATGTTTATTTCAAAATTATTTCATGTTTTAACTGTATTCTTTTGGCTACTATTTGTAATTAGTTCAAACAGTGGTTTTTTTGGCTATATGGCAATACTAATCAGTGCTGTTATGCTAACTTATGAGCATATAATAGTTAATAAAGATTTTAAAAAAATTGACAAAGCTTTCTTTACTGTAAATGGTTACTTAGGAATTATATTTTTTATTTTCATTATTATAGACACTTTTTAAGACAATTAAGATACAAAATTTAAAAAGCACTTAAATTATTTTTAATAGAAATACTAGTATAATTGATTTATTTATTTATTTATTTTATAATAATAAATAAATCAATTATTAAATTTGGAGATTTTGATGAAAAATAAATTAAAAGAAGTTACATATTTAACTGTAAAAGGTTTAAAAAAACAAGAAGTTATACTTCCTGGTACATATTCTGATGAATTTGAAAAAATAGCAAAAGAATTTGAAGTAGATTTTGACAAAGAAAATGTGATTCTAAAAGATTTAAATCAAGAGTTAGATCATGTAGATAATATTGTGAAAAAAACTAATGATAATCTTACTCATTTACATGAAAATACAGAAAAAGCACAAAAAGCGATAGAGTCAAATGATTCTGAGGCATTAAAAGCAATCAATAATGAATTATCTACAATGAAAGACCAAATTGCATTTTTACAAAAAGAGTTATTTTCAGATCCATTAACTGGAGCATATAATAGAAAATGGTTTGCTGATTATTACTTAGACCAGGATACTTTTAAAGCTGATGGGCATATGGCATTTTTAGATTTAAATAAATTCAAATTCATTAATGATAATTATGGACATTTAATAGGGGATCAAGTTTTAAAATATTTGGTAAAATTTCTAAAAAAAGAGTTAGACTTCCCTGGAATTGATGTTGTAAGATATGCAGGAGATGAGTTTCTTGTTCTTTTTGATAAAGAGCAAACGTCTAATATGAATATTGATCAAACTATGAAAGATGTTCAATTAAAATTAACTAAGCAAAAATTAAAATCAAAAAAAATTGATGAATTGAAATTTTCTTTCTCTTATGGTATCGCTAGTTTTAAAGAAAAAGAGAATATGGAGCATACTCTTGAGTTAGTAGATGAGTTAATGTATAAAAATAAAGAGAGCAATAGATAACAGACTAAAATAAGTATAAGTTTTTTTATGATACTATTCATTCTTCAATTTATACGCGTCTGTGGCTCAACTGGATAGAGCACTGGGTTTCGGCCCCGGCGGTTGGGGGTTCGACTCCCTCCAGGCGTACCATTAAAAGCCCTATATAAAAATTCGTAAGAATATTTATATAGGGCTTTTTTAGTTTATGGTCTTTTAATTTAGTATAAATGAATGAGATTTTTATATCCAAGTTGAAATAGTCACTGTTTAAAAGCATCTAAAATCACTAATTTCTAAAGTTATAAAAATTGGAACCTGT
>JAAETO010000429.1 GCA_024228275.1 Arcobacter sp. | reverse complement strand
TTAGGTAAATTAGCAAAAGAAATTGCTGAAGAAACTTATAATGATTTAGATATTAATATTGACCCATCAAATGCCAATATGAGCTCTATATTCAAGCAATTGTTAAGTAATCCTAATAAAATAATGAATTTAGTTAAAAATGTTGGAAGTAAATTAGACAACAAAATAAAGAGTGGTGATATTAAAGAAAGTGAATTACTTGAAGAAGCAAGTGAATTAATGAATAAAATGAAAAATATGCCTGGAATGGGTAATTTAGAAGGCATGTTAAATAAGATGGGTATGCCTGGAATGCCAGGAGGTGGTAAAGTTAATATGAATGCGTTTAATCAACATATGCAACAAAATATGAAAAATGCTAAGATGAGAGAAAGAATGAAAAGTAAATTAGATAGCAAAGATGGTGTTTCTCTAGAAGAATTAAATAAAAATATACAAGAACAATTTGAAAATTATAATAAAAATCCTGAAATACAAGAATTTCTCGCCTCTTGTGGTCTAGATAATTATATGGAAGATATTAAGAAAACACATAAATTTACAAGTGGTGAAAAAGTAGAGCGAAGTAAAAAGGGTGATAATCCAAATAAGAAAAAGAAAAAAGCTTCAAAAAAATAAATATTGTAAATAAAAATAATTACAACTATATATATATAAATGAATACACAATTATGGATAAATGACCCAACATTATTAATGAATAAAAATCATATTATGGAATTATGGCCTTCTCCTTCTATGACAACAGAACAAAAAATTAATGCTATTAGTAGATTAATAATTATATTATCATTATTAGGATATTTAATTACAATGTCTTCTAGAATTTTAATGATAGGGTTTATAACTTTAGGTATTTTAATTGGACTTTATTATTTACAGCAAAATATTCAAGAAAAAACATTAAAAGAACAATTTGTCAATAATAGATTAAATAATAATTTATTACCAGAAGTTTATCCTAGTTTTACCGATCCAAAAACATTCACAAAATTTAAAGATAAATTAAGCAGCCCTACACAAAATAACCCTTTAATGAATGTTTTAATACCAGAAATTCAATATAATCCAAATAGAAAAAGTGCCGCTCCATCATTCAATCCTGAAGTTAAAGAAAAAATTAATGAAGCTGTAAAAGAAAATGCCGTTAAACAATTTGATGATAATAGTATTAATCAAAAATTATTTAAGGACTTGGGTGATGCTTTTGAATTTGATCGCTCAATGCATCAATGGTATTCTATGCCAGCAACTACTGTTCCAAATAATAGAGAAGGGTTTCAAGAATGGTTATATGGTTCAATGATATCAGGAAAAGAAGGAAATCCTTTAGCATTAGAAAGAAATCATGGTGGAGCATATAATTATACAATGTATTAATTTACTAGTATCTTTATTATATTAATTTATTATTCATTAATAATTTAATGTATTAATATTTTTTTTTAACTTAAAGTTTTTATATATTACAAATATATATAGATGTCTATGACAAGTAATTTTTTATTTGATAATATGTCTAGAATAGGCAATGATGATTATGATATTTCAAATCGTAATATTCAAAATACAAATGCCTGTACTCATATGTTAGATAATTTCAGTTTCTTAAACCCTATGAATAAAACAATTAATTTAGCAACTAATCAACCAAATGTTTTTTGCCAAGGCAGTCCAGCGGGTGGAATAAACAGTGATAATGTTGATGAAAATAGCATTTTAAAATTTGCTCCTATCTCAAAAGAGAGAGAGAGAACTACAGCTCAAGAACGCTTATTTTTAACTGTTCCATATTTAGGAAGAGGACCTTCTAACCCAGTTTTAGAATCACAAATACAACAAGGTGAACACCTCATGAATAGAAAAAGTCTCGATCCTAATAGTGAAGTATCTCATTCCGATTTCTTATTTACACCTTTAATTCCTTCTTTAGAAGCTAGTTTAACAAACCCAGCTAATTTAGTTGAAGGTGTTGCCGCTGAAGGATGGATTCGCGGTGGATTACCATCTAGAGAATTAACTAGAGATGAAGATTATAAAGTAAAACATACACCAATGCAATAATTTATTAGAATTTTAAACTATAATTTATATAATAATTAATATAAATATAAATTATACTTATTATTATGAATGAAAATCTAAAAGATAAATATGAATTTAGTATGATATGCACTTATAGTAAAATTAAAGATTTTGATGAATCAGATATTTTATATAAAATACAATTTTTACAATTATTTTTTTTAACAGATTATGAAGATTCAGTTATTAATAATACTAGTTATTTATTATTCAATTACTTTCATGAAAATAATAAAATAAAAGATTTGC
>JAAETO010000428.1 GCA_024228275.1 Arcobacter sp. | reverse complement strand
TGCATTTGTTGACCATCCAATTTTCATTGTAATAAAATCATTAATTGGGTTATCGCTAAACAAACTATCATTCCAAAAACCTATGTTTTCTTTGCTTTTATTATCAAAAAATTGTGTCTGAGAAATGGTAAAATCATAATCATCAGAAGTAATACTTTTTAGATCAACTTCCAGTTTATTGGGCATCATTAAATCATCGCTATCAAACCAATTAATGTATTGTCCCGAGCTTTTTTTAAAGCCATAATTTCTACAAGCACTTGGACCTTTTGGTATGCTATCTGGTCTTTTATAAATGTGCATTCTTGAATCATTTTTAGCAATTTCTGAAGTAACAAAAAAAGTATTGTCTGTAGAATGGTCGTCTATTATAATACATTCCCAATTTTTATAAGACTGTGCAATAATACTTTGAAGCGTTTCCTTGATAAGGGATTCACGATTATAAATAGGGATAATAATAGATATTAAAGGGTTCAAAACAATATATTTATATCAATTAATCTTTTAAAAAATGATAGCCTTTCTTAAACACCGAATATAAAAAAAATCCTATAATCGTTTTTATCATTTTATTATAATACCCAAACTTTACTTGTTTTTTAAGAGCCTCTTTTAGTAAAAAATATTTTAATTTATTTTCTTGAAATAATGCCCATTTTAAAGCTCGATTATATCTTTTAATAATAAAATCTCGAATCACTTTTAGGTTTATATTTTCTTGGGCACTAACTAACTCTAAATGTTTTTCTAATGCCTTAAAATCTGACAGTAATTCCTTTTTATTAAGCTTCCCTTTTTCTTGTGAGAATGAATCTTTATGCACTCTTATTTGAATTTGAGGGGTTTCCTTTATAAAAATTAATGTAGGGTTATTATAAACCATTCTTAAATTAAAATCCCAATCGTCTCCATTGCCTATATTTTCATCAAACAAATAGTTTTGTTTTAATAAATAATTTCGATTCCAAAAAGGTCCACAGATATAGAAGGTAATCTTTTCAACAAATAAATCTTCAATTAAATTATTAGAGAATATCTTATTCTCTTTTAGTTTCTTTCTAGAAAAAAAATCAATGAGCTCAGATTTTGAAATTATAGCATCTACATCATCCTTTTCATTCATTTGATTTACAAAAACTTGAAAAGCATCAGGTTTAAGAAAATCATCACTATCAAAAAAATTAATAAACTCACCTTTACTTAGCTTAAAACCATAATTCCTACAACTATTAGGGCCTTTTAGTTTGTCTTTTGGTCTTTGGTGGTATTGAAATCGAGTGTCTTTAGCTATATAATTTTGTAAAATTTCTTGGGTATTGTCTGTACTTCCGTCATCAACCACGATACACTCCCAATTAGTATAGTTCTGTGCGATGATAGAGTCTAAGGTTTCTCCAATAATTTGGGCTCTGTTGTAGGTGGGGATTATTATGGAGATGAGAGGTTTCATTTATAATTGAATCTGATAATTTTCAAAGTATTTTTCAATTTTAAAACTACTTTTTTTAATTAGAAATGATATACTCGTAAATATAAAAAGTTCTGTTATTAGCTTTTTGTTTTTTTCTTTTAAAACGGAAATCAAATTTTTAGTGATTATTTTTGAGTTTTCAATATGATTATTTTTAATTCCTAAAAATAATAATTTAATTATTGCCTTGTATAAATGTGAAATTAGTTCTTCATCATTTATTTGAAGGCTTCTTTTAAAATTTTCAAAATTTATATAACTCTGAGATTCTTTATAACCTTTATTATAAGTTTTATTTTTTGAAGTTTTGGTATCCAAATGTTGACGATAAAGAAATAAAGGTTCATTAATTATTATATAATTTGCTGTATCCAAATTAAAAAACAACCTAGAAAACAACTCGGTTTCTTGCCCTCTAGATATTTTATTTGAAAACAGTTCTTTACCAATAAGAAAATTCTTTTTAAATAATACAGACGGAGTTAAAACTGGCAACCTCCACATAACATACTCTTTAAACAAATTAACATCTTCATATAATAGGATCTCTTTCCTGTTTTTTAATAAAGAATCTACTTCAAATCCAGAACAAATAATTAAATCTAACGTATTATTAATTGAGTCAACTTTAGTTTTTATAAAATCTTTTAAGAGAACATCATCACTATCAAACCAATTCACATACTCACCCTTACTCAAATCAAAACCATAATTCCTACATGAATTAGCTCCTTTGGGTCGATCTTTAGGTCTATGATGGTATTGAATCCGATTGTCTTTTTCACAGTATACTGCCAATAACTCCTCGGTGTTATCTGTAGAGCCATCGTCCACTACAATACATTCCCAGTTCGTGTAGGTTTGGGCTATGATACTATCTAAGGTTTCTTTAATTAAATGCCCTCGATTATAAGTGGGAATTATTATTGAAATTAAAAAACTATCCATATCTAATAAAAAAAATAAATTTACTTATAAATAAAGAGTGGTTCTGGTTTTTCTGAATATTCTTTTAAATTAAAATAAATCAAAACATCTTTCATTCTGGCAATCTGATTTTTATCTAGATTTTTTTGCCAATATTTTATTTGGTCTTTTCCAGAAATTGGACTTCCAGAAATAGCAGTTGTACTCTTTTTATGAAACTCAATATTATTAATATCATAATCTATGTTCCATTCGTTTAATATTCTATTTATTGAGTCCTTAGGGTTTATGAGTAACTCTTCATAATTCATGGTAATCCAATTAATATTATTATTACTATTATGTAAGGTAATTTGATTTGAAATACACCAAGTGGCAGTTAGTGCTTCTTCTTTCGTTTTTAAGCTTGATAAAAAATCTTTATGTATTTTATAAATTTCATTAAAAGGAACATTGGGTATTTCATATTTTCTAAACTCAAAATCCCATGCCCCATAACTTAATTGTGAAGAAACTACTGCAAAGGGATGCCTTATCATATAAATGGGTTTGTAAGTGAAATTATAGTTTTTTGTTAAGTAGGGCAATAGGGAATTTCCATT
>JAAETO010000427.1 GCA_024228275.1 Arcobacter sp. | reverse complement strand
ACTAGATGTTCCATCCGGAGTTGATTCTACAACAGGAGAAACTTATGGAGAATTTATAAGTACTGATCGTACTCTTACACTTGCATTACCTAAAACTGGACTGTTACCCAAACTTGTCGGGAAATTATTTTTAGCTGATTTTGGGATACAAAAAAAAGTTTATGAAAAAATGGGAATTGAGTATAGCGAACCATTCCAAAGTTCTTTTATTGTAAAGTTACAGAGTTAAGGTAAAATATTATCTTTTGAAATCCACTTTTTAACCCACTCGGTAAAAGGTTTTATCATAGGAACAGCAGTAATTTTTCCACCAAATCCTAAAACTCTAATTGAAAAAGAGTTAATGTTTGTTACTTGAACTTTATTTAGAGCAAGTGGATTAATTTTAATTAAACTATTATTGGCAAAGATAGCGGTTGTATCAACAAGTTTACCATATTGCTTTGCATAAGCTAATTCTCTTTTTAATGAGTTTTTAACTTGCTTAAATGATTTTGTTGTTACGTCATGTTTATTATCAAAATATTTTTTTGTTTCTTCATCACTAATAATTTCTTTTTCAATTTGATTACTTAGAAATGATTGGGATAAATAATAATCTTTCCACATTTGATTATATTTAATAACCTCCGGTTCTTCTTGAAGATTTCTTTTATAACCTTCTCTTGCTAGAAGTTCATGTTCAATAAACATTTTTACTCTAGTATTTAGATATGCAGTTACATGAGATCGTTCTTTAACTTGGAAGCCATCAAAAACTAATTTGTTTAAAAAATCATTCAATGAAACTGGTGAGTTTTCAAATTCAATAAAGTTTTTTGAAAGTGTTGTAACACCAAATTTATTTCTTATTTTTAAAATATCATAAGCATCTAAAGTTAATAGAGTTCCAGAATTTGTTATTCGCTGTTGATCTTTAATATTGAAAAGATCTGTCAACTTAGTTGAGATTTGAACAAATAAATCACGATTTACATCTACCTTTTTCTCCGAGAAAAAATTTCTATAAAATTTGGTTTGTCTTTTTTCGCCTATTCTATTATTAAGTATTTTATTTACAGCTTTGTTTGCGTTCTGTTCATCTTCTTTAGTTGCAAATGTTTGTTCTTTTTTATCAAATACATTAAAAATATACCAACCATCTTCTGCAACAGAAGGTTTTGTAAACTCACCAATATTTAGTTGAAATAACTCATCTTCAATTGTTTCAATCAAATCGCCAAAGTAAATTTCTTTTGGTTCCTTTTGGAGTGAATTCTCTGTCCTATTTTGTAGTAAGGTCTCAAAAGGTGTCCCTGAAACTAGAGAATTGTAAATATTGGCAACTTCAGTAGAATCTTCGGAGTAGATATATTTGGTCAAATATACTGTTGAATTTCTAATTACAGATTTAATATATTTTTCTTCTGGAATAATGATTTTATTTCTAATCTCTTTTTCAAAAAGAGCGTGCCTTACAAAAAGTTTTTCAATAGATTCCATTGAAGTTCTGATAGCCTCTGTTGTATCTAATCCAATTTTAATGGCTTCAGCAGCCCACAATTTTTCAGTAATTAGTGTATACAAAAAATCAAGTTTTACAGACGGCGTAATTCTTTTTAAGTTCTGATTAAAATGTGGTGACATTTCAAATCGTTCTAAAAATTCATCAGTCGAAATAGTTTTGTCGTTTATCCGTACCAGTTCATTCTGTGCAAGGATATTTTGGGCAGTTAGATTGCTAAAAAATATAATATCTAATATTAAAAAAATATAGTGAAGCATTTTCATCATTTAGTACTTTATAAATAGTTTTAAAAGTTAAATCCAATAATAGTTAAAAAATTACAATGGGACATGCAGTGAAATTATAGTATTTTGTATTCTAAAGATTATAATTGCAAATAGTAAAATGAATTTTCAAATTATAAAATATTTTTCAATCCAGCAGAGAGAATTTAATTATTTAAAAATAATATTATTTTCTGCATTATTATTATCTACTACCTCGCCAAATTATTTATCTAAAGAAAATATCTTTAACAATACTTCTAGTAAAAAATATTTAGGACTTACCTTTGAACACCTCTCAATAGAAAAAGGACTTTCTCAAATTGCAGTAAACTCAATACTGCAAGACAGCAAAGGCTTTCTATGGTTTGGCACTGAAGATGGACTTAACAGATATGATGGCTATAAATTCGAAATATTTAAGCCGGATCCTT
>JAAETO010000426.1 GCA_024228275.1 Arcobacter sp. | reverse complement strand
TATTAAATATATGTCTGGGAATCCAGAGTATGTAAAAATGCTTGGTATGCCTCATGGTTTACTATTCATGGCTTATGTGGTTTTAGCCATTTTAATTGCTGGAGAATTAAAGTGGAATAAGAAAACTTTAGGAATTGTTTTACTGGCAGCAATCATTCCTTTTGGAACCTTTTATATTGATAGTAAGTATCTTAAAAAAGCTTAATTATAAAATATTTAGTATTATAGCGAAATAATTAATCCTATAATGAAACTAAATAAACTCCTCATCTATTTTTGTATATGCTTATTATTATTGGCATGTAATAAGAAGAATAATTCCGAAAAAGTCACTAAACATAGAGAAACTAATCATTTACTTGATAATGAATATCTAATTAAAGGGCAGGTATTTAACGAAAATTTTAAATCTATTTATTTATACAAAGTTTCAAAGGATTCATTAATTCCTATTGATACATCTTTGGTTGTAAAAAATGTATTTAAGTTTAAAGGTGAAATAGGTAACCCAGCCTATTTTACTGTGAAAACGAATGCTAATAATGCATCCTATAAATTTTTAGCAGATGCATCTAAAATAGATTTGTTTCTTCATGATAAGTTAGGTTATTCTACATCCTATTCAAACTCTGGTATTCAGAAAAAATATAAGGAGTATACTTCTAAAATGTTTGATTTC
>JAAETO010000425.1 GCA_024228275.1 Arcobacter sp. | reverse complement strand
GGCTTGTCCCCGAGCCGTTCAAGTCAATCGACCCGGAGGGGAGATTGACTTGAACATCGTAATAAACACATTGTGTTTATTACGAATATAAGTTAAATTACATTCGTGTTGTTTATTACGTAAAATAATATATTAAAATATGAAAAAACAAGAAATACTTGAAAGATTTGAGAAACAACTGACAATTGAAAATTATGCAAACCAAACAATCAAAAGTTATTTATCTGCCATAAAATTATTTCTTGAATATATTTCAAAATTAGAAATAGATCAAATTACTGAAAAAGAAATTCAGAATTATCTTTACTATTGTAAAGATAAAAAAAAATATTCATTTTCTGCAATGAAGCAAGTTATAGCTTCCATCCGTTATCTTTATATAAAGGTACTACATAAACCAATACCAGAAAGCCTTTTTATTAAACTTAAAAAGCCAAATACATTACCATCAGTTTTATCTGCAAAAGAAATTTCTAAAATATTACAAGTAACAAAAAATCTAAAACATAAAACAATTTTGTTCCTAATTTATTCTAGCGGTTTACG
>JAAETO010000424.1 GCA_024228275.1 Arcobacter sp. | reverse complement strand
GCTCTTTCTTTGACGTTTTAGTTTTTTCAATCTTTTTAATTCTGATTTCGCATAAAGAGGAACTAACTTATTATATAATTGATTAAACTTTTCTTAACTTAAGCCGGTAACTGCTCTAAAGTTTCTTGGTGATTTTTTGAATCTTTTTGTTTTTGATTGCATTTTCTTTATCTGTTATTCATTAAAAGCGTTTTCAACAAAATAATAAATTATTATATTTTTTAACAGTCCTTATTTTGAAGAAGGTCTATTTCTGATGATATTAGTTTAGGCGTTTTTATTTCTCCTAAATTAAGAGGTGGAGTAAAATATCGAATTAGAAATAGTAAGTTTATTATTTCGTTATTTTCAAATTATAGTTTTGTATTTAATTCTGAATACGAAGCTCCCGACAGTTACATGAATTTTAAAATGAATATCGGTTATGCACTTTAAAATTATCAACTTATAATATGTCAATTCCAAAAGAAGAGAAAAGAAATTTCTTTGCGTTTATTTGGCATGCTTTCTGGCTGGCTTTGGCGAATACATTTGCTGAACGAAATACCGTCCTTCCGGGATTAATTTTATTTGTTGGTGGTTCCCAAATTGAAGTTGGAATTCTTACAGCCATTACAGTTAGTTTACCAATTAATTCCCAACTTGCATTTGTTGCTTACCTAAGTTAGAAAAAACATAAAAAAAACTATCTGCTTTT
>JAAETO010000423.1 GCA_024228275.1 Arcobacter sp. | reverse complement strand
TCCCCGGAATTTCCGGAATTTGAAATTTGAAAGATTGCCACTAATAATTAGGTAAACTGTCCCCCAATGGCATCAACTTAAGCCTATAGCCCCTATAAGACGATACTTTTCTCAAACTAAAAAACAATCTTTTTACTTCTTTTGTGATAATTAGCAGATTTAATACCTTTTGTATTTTTGCCATCTCTTGCGGTGGGTCTTTTAAATTTCCTATTGGGTCTTATTGGTACTTTATTTGTAAGAAACAATTTACTCATTTCTTCTATTATTACTTCTATATCTTTATTACTGGATTTCTTACCCCTCGTATAATAAGAAATAGCAAATAAGCTATAATAAAAAGAAGAGTAAAATTTTAGTATATTGATACACCCCTAAGACAATTAAATAAAAAAATAATGAGTCTGTACCTCAGTGTAATAACTAAATTAAAAACTTGAGTGGCAACTAAGTCAGAAATATTTCTAGATTGAATTTTGCGAGGTAAAGTTATATTTAGATACTAATTCAGACAGAGCATAGCTCTGTCCTAACAAGCTCTTCTAAAATAAATTAGGAGGCCTTATGTATAAGTTTATCGGAATTGATGTTTCAAAGTCAACATTACAAGTATATATTGAAATTAAGAATGAAAATATTAGTATTTTAAATACTAAGAAATCTATTAACTCTTTGTATTCAAAATTAAAAAAGTACTATAAAAAAGAGTATAAAAACTTAGTGTTTATTTATGAACCTACAGGACCATATTCTTCTTTACTAAAACATTTTTGTGCTCAAAAGAATATATTGTCATATATTGTTAATCCAAGACAAAGTTCTAATTTTGCTAAAGCTTTAGACAATAGAAGTAAAAGTGATATTATAGATGCAAAAATGTTATATGAGTTTAAAGTAATGGCAAAACTTGAAGATATCAAAGTACCTATAATAGATAGTACACAAGAGAATTTAGGTGAAATGTTAAGTTACTATAAGCTTCTTCAAAAACAACGTAATGGCTTTTCAAATCACTTAGAATCATTAGAATCTAAAGAAGGAAATAGCTTTGTAATCAAACAAATAAATAAAGATATTAAACAATTAAAAGAGCAAGAAAAAAAGATTATTGAACAGATGAAAGATTTAATTAATAAAGATAAAGTATTATCAAAAAAGTTTGAATATATAAAAACAATAAAAGGTATAGGTGATTTATCATCAATAGCTTTAATACATCTTTTTATTACATATAAAGATGTAAATAGACAAGAATTAACAGCTTTGATAGGATTAGATTCAATTGAACAAACATCAGGAACATCAATCAATAGAAAATCAAGAATATCAAAAAAAGGAAGTGCAATATATAGAAGTATACTTTTTATGCCTGTATTATGTGCAATAAAAACAAACCCATATATGAAAGCATTTTATGATAGATTAAAAGAAAATGGTAAACATTCAACTTTAGCACAAATTGCAGTTATGAAAAAATTAGTTTTAATAGCACATTCACTTTATAAAAATAATAAAAAATTCGATAATACCCTTTATGAAAAAAGAGTATCATGAAATAATCAAATTATTGAAAATATTGCTTGATTTTAAGCTGTTTTTTACGTGGCAACTGGGGTGTAATTTTTATAACAAAAGTGGATTTATTACCCCTGGGGTGTAATTCTAATACTTTTGTATTTGATATTTTTTACCAAAATATAATCCCTCTTTTTTCATCTTTTCTATATCCATATCATAAAATGTCAAGGAATCAAAAATCTCTTTTACATCTTCTTTAAACTCATAATGAATATCTTTTAATTTATTTTCTAAGATCTGTGTTCCATATGCGTTTTCATACTTTGATTTAGCTAATAAAATAACAAACCAATAACTAGCATGAAATCGTTTTGGTAT
>JAAETO010000422.1 GCA_024228275.1 Arcobacter sp. | reverse complement strand
TATTTATGCATTTCAAAACTGGTAGCTAAATAAATTTAACGGTATAACCCACGCATCAAAGCGACCGCAGTTACGCCCGGTCTTTTCTAATTTTTGGTGTGTGAGAAAAGTTTTGTAATAAATAAGTAGTTTTAAATAGATAGTTTTTAAAATAATTATTGGTTGTAGCGCAAGCGTTTTTTAGAGTATGAACTGCGGACGCTTTATGCATCAGCCGTTATATAGCTGGGAAAATATTATTATGAAATCACATAGCATTTTATTCCTAATATCATTTGTTATGTTAAATTCTTGCAGTAGTATTATACAAGTTCAATCGAACAGTGAACCCAACAATGACAAAAATATAATTAATTATCATAACGATTTACATTTGCCCATAGATTATAATTGTATAAAAAATATTGAACTATTGGCATTATTGACACCTATATTTGTTAAAGATTTAATCCCACCAGAATTAACAATTAGTAATGATTCTTTATTATCTAAAATCAAATATCCCGAAATAGCTGAATATGCTGGAGTAAGGGGAATTGTAATTGTTGAATTTTTGGTTGATAGTTTTGGGGATACAAAAAATATAGAAGTAGTCTCAAGTATTGGTGCCGGATGTGATGAAGAAGTGCTAAGTGTATTTAAAAATATTAAATTTAAACCCGCATATAAAAATAAAGAACCCCAAAAATCTAAAATGCGAGCAAGTATTAAATTTAGTTTACGTCATCCTTTGTAAAAGCTATATAACCAGTTATTCCGGTTAAAGTCAAAGAATAATTGGCAAAATAATTATATAAAAACGGGGCAGCATAAATTATGGTGACTACGATAACGGCATGCTATAAT
>JAAETO010000421.1 GCA_024228275.1 Arcobacter sp. | reverse complement strand
GCTCTTTTTTCTAAAGCTCCAGAAAAATTAGATAAGTTTTTTTTATTTAATGACTGGTATTTTGAAAATGAAATCCCACATCCCGGCATATTAGGTGGACATGGCGTAATGATATTCCATAAATCAATTTTTTCTCATTTAGCAGGTTTGAACGAAAAGTTAGGAGGGTGGGGCTTACAAGATACAGAGTTCGGTATTAGAGGCAACTTTCATTATCCAATAATTAATTTATCATCTCTGGGTATATTTGTGTATGACTTTAAGCCTTCTACTAAAGGGTTATATGAAAAACTGGATAGGGCAAATAGTTTAGATGATATTCAATTTGATATAAATTGTAATACTTGGGGTATGAAAGGTAAAGCGTTTGAGTCAATTGAACTTAAAAACAGACCTTTCTCAAATCTAAACTATAAAAGCACAGAAGAGAAAGATACTCGTAATGATCTTATAACCGCTTTAGGCAACAATAGAAAAATATTCAAACTCATTTTTAAAAACATTCACAAGATAGATAACCTCTCTTTTATAACACATCTTCTTGCTAAATTCTCTTTGTATAAAAAACCCTTAAAATATTTAGAGTTTGGTACCGATAGGTATTATTCTAAAATTATAAGCATCATAAACCCTTTGAGTGAATTGTACTTTATACCTGATTCAGAAGAAAGAAATAACACTTTTAATAATAAATATAATTTTTTTATCAATACATCTAAGCATTCAGAACATATGGGTTGTATAAGATATATTCCTGGAAACCCTTATACTGGGCTGAAAAGACTTAAACAATCTTTTATTGGGAATATGCACTTTGACTTAATACTGTTTAAGGACCAATTTGATAAAGTTTATGACATATCTATTAAGGAACAGTTAATTAGTTATTTATCAGACAATGGTGTAATTTTATTTTTAGCAGAAAACCAGGGTAAATTTATTAGTACTAAACAAAATCTTGAAAATAAACATCCGGAAGATCTTCTAATCACTAACCAAAAACGTAAAATCTGCATTCTTGTAAAAGGAGTTGCTATGAAGAATCAAACTGATAGTGCTTTCTTTGAAAAATCAATTTTCAGGCGAGGGGTTTTTATTTATGAGTTTATAATCTTCAAATATTTTTTTAAATCAATCAGATTATCATATATTTATTGGTCTATATTCAGAGGAAATAAACGTATGTTTTTGGTAAAACTTTTTTTCAAAGTAAAAAAAATAATAAAAAACTACTAAATTACAT
>JAAETO010000420.1 GCA_024228275.1 Arcobacter sp. | reverse complement strand
TTAGGTGAGGTAGAGTTATTTACTCTATCTTTTATATCTACATTATAATTAGGACCTTTTAATGAAAGTAAATTATCTACAAATTCTAAATTAGGTTGAAAATCTACCGAATAAACCTGAGTTTCACCTACTTTTGAAATTATTTGTAACTGTTGGTCTATTTCAAATTCAGAAGGTAGAGGTTTATATAATTTTATTAATATTGAAGTTGGAGAAATTGAACCAGATGTAGGAATTTCTAGTTGACTATTTATAGCTATAAAATTTCTATTATTATCAAAAGAAATGTAAAACTCATCAACATTTTCTCTTGCATTTATTTTATTATTAAATTGATTATAATAAGATTTAATTTGATCTTGAGTAAGAAAATTATTTTGTATTCTTAATTCTGTTCTATCTCCAGATATTTCTGCTAAAAAATAAGGATGACCTTCAAATAATTTACTTTGTTCATCTTCTATTAATTCAGATCCTAACTCATAATCAATAAAATTATAAAGAGCATAATAATTTCCTGAAGAATATCCTTGATTATAAACATCTTCTGTTGGATTTATTTCAAATTGATTATAACTAGATGTTGAATTTGATATACTTAATCCTGACTCAGGTGGTAGATATGATCCATTAGATGAGTAGTTAGTATTTTGATATAGTAAAGTTTGGGAATAATCATATATGTAAAATTGTACTTTACTTTTAAATGGAGTAAAAGAACCTGTTAACTCAATTGATGGAACAATAGCATCTAAACTTAATTCATATCCTTCTTGAAGAAAAACTTCAGCGTTTAGTTGATTGATTGATGCAGAAACTGGTATTGCCATTTTTTTATTATTTATCTAATTGTTGTGTCAGCTTGTACTTCTTCAATATTATCAAGATTTAACTTTCCAGTACCATTAAAAAATGCAATATTATCTGGATTGTTAGGATCAATGTAATTATCTAAGTTAGTAGCATCCTTAATTAATTCTAAATTTTCTTTTCTTAATTCAGCTATTTCATCTAATAATGCTTGTATTTCAGTATTAATAGTAGCAAAATCAGCATACTCACTACTAGTTTTTGCAAGATACTCATGAGACTCTATTTCTCCAAGCTTAGGTATAATATAAAAAAACTTATCGTAAAGATACCAAAAATCATCTAAAACTGCTAGGTCTCTATCAAAAAAGGAAGGATTTGGAACATTAACTAACTGTGAGAATTTAGTATCTACAGTTTCGTTAAATTTATTTTTATCAAATCTTTGTGCTTTTAATGTTATTTTTTTCATTATCCATTTATTACTTTAAACATTATATCTTCATCAAATACTTTCGTAGTACCATCTATAGTAGTTTTTAACAAAATTGTATAATATCTTTCTGGTTCTAATCCCCCCATATAAATATCAAAATAACTAGAAGTTGCATCAGCACTTAATTGGGTGTAAGTAGAATCAAATTCTATTACATATTCATTTGTTTCTGAATCTTTAATGGAATAATATGATTTTTGTGGTAAATAAAAATTAGTTAAATATCCTGATTGTGTTTGGAATATTTTTTTAGGATATTGAGGTATAGCTGCTATTCTAAACCTTTGTATACTTTCAGAAAAATATACTCCATCATTATTGTAAGTTGAAATAAATGCTTCAGGTTGAGACAAAGTTTGCATTTTTGATGATGTATAATAAAAGAAATCATCAAATTTTATTTCTAATTGTGGGGGATAAATTGTATTAGTATCTACTGAATAAAATTTAAATGTTGAGAGTTCTGATTGAGATGGGATAAGTTCAATTGATGATGTTTGCTTAATTATAAACCCTTCATTTGGTATGTCTCCCCCACTAATTCCTTTGGATTGACTTATCCAAATATCTACAGTATTAGTTACATCAACATTTAAAT
>JAAETO010000419.1 GCA_024228275.1 Arcobacter sp. | reverse complement strand
TACGAACAGAGTCACTCCTTCAAGGCCCTTTGAATTTACAGGAGCTGACTACTTCGGCCCAATCTTTGTCTGCCACGGAAAGTCGGACTTGAAATATAAAGTTTGGGTAAGCCTTTTCACTTGTCTCTCGACTCGTGCTATCCACCTGGAGATAGCAGAGGACATGACTGCAGAGACATTTTTGAACTGCCTGAGACGTTTAGTGGCAAGACGAGGGAAGCCACGAGAGTTCATTTCGGATAATGCAGGACTGTTCATTTTGACTGAGAAGGTCCTGAAAATTCATTGGAAAAGTCCAGCGGAGCATCCTGGCATCCAGTCCTATTTATCCAGTGAAGGAATCACTTGGAAATACATTCCCGAGTTATCCCCCTGGATGGGAGGTTTTTACGAGAGACTCGTTGGAATGGTCAAGAGAGGTCTGAAGAAAGCCCTGGGTAAAACGTTGGCAACGACTGATCATCTGCACACGTTGATGAAGGAGGTGGAAGCAGTCCTGAACTCC
>JAAETO010000418.1 GCA_024228275.1 Arcobacter sp. | reverse complement strand
TCTTGTAAATTTGGTGAAAATGAATCATTTTCGCAAAATGTACAACCACCACGCGCTACTTTTCCATCAATATTTGGACAGGTAAAACCACTTATGCTAATAGGCACTTTATATATAGTCTGCCCAAACTCTCGTCTGAAGTACCTACCTATAGTAAGTACTTCTTTTAAATTATTTTTCAATATATCCCTATTTTGTAACGAAATAGTCACCGTTAAAACTCTCTAAAGCGTAATCTCTATCTGAACCAATAGAACTTGTTAAATCTTCGATAGAAAGATACTCTAAACTATCAGCCTCTATGTATTCACACACTTCATCTTTAGTCATATTATTTGAAATTAACTCTTCTTTATGTGGTGTATCAATACCATAATAACAAGGAAACTTAATTTCAGGACTTGCTACTCTAAAATGTACCTCTTTAGCACCTGCGTCTTTAAGCATTTTAACTATTCTTTTTGATGTAGTACCTCTTACAATTGAATCATCAATTACAAGTAAAGATTTACCCTTAATTAAAGATCTCATAGGTGAAAGCTTCATTCTAACTTTCATATTTCTCATCTCTTGAGTTGGTTCAATAAATGTTCTTCCAACATAATGGTTTCTAATAATTCCGTACTCAAAAGGAATACCACTTTGACTTGCATAACCAAGAGCAGCTGGAACTCCAGAGTCAGGAACAGGAACAACCATATCATATTTGATACTTGAATCAGAATCTTTTTTTGCTAAAGTTCTTCCCATATTTTCTCTAGTAAGATATACATTTTTACCATCAATAACAGAATCAGGTCTTGCAAAATACACATATTCAAAAGCACAAGGTCTATGTTCTGCTTCAAACAATTGAATTGATTCTGGTTCTTCACAATTTTCAGTAAAAATTAACATTTCTCCAGGTTTTACATCTCTTACAAATTCTGCATCAACTAAATCAAAAGCACAAGTTTCACTTGAAACAATAAACCCACCTGATTTTAATTTTCCTAAAGATAAAGGTCTAATTCCATATCTATCTCTAATAACAAATTGTTTATTTCTAGATTGTACAATAAAACAATAAGCACCAATAGTTCTTTCTAAAGCTTCTTTTATTCTATCTCTTAATTTATCTTGAGTGTTTTTTGCAATTAAATGAATAAGGTTTTCGGTATCCATTCCAGTTTGAAAAATAGCACCTTTATCAATCAAATCTTCTCTAACTTCTTTTTTATTTATTAAATTACCATTGTGTACAATAGAGATTTCACCTAGCTTATATTTAGCAAATACTGGCTGAGCGTCTAAAATTGAATCTCCACCTGCTGTTGAATATCTATTATGACCAATTGCCATATTCCCTTTTAAATATCTTAAAGCATCTTCAGTAAATACTTCCGAAACTAAACCTCTATCTTTTTTTGTAAATATTTTACCATTGCAAGAAGAACTAATTCCAGTTGCTTCTTGACCTCTATGCTGCATAGAAAAAAGAGCCAGAGAGGCTAATCTTGCAGCATTTTCATTACCATATATTCCAACTATCGCACACATTTATTTAACCTTTTAAAAAATAAAAAGTGAACTTTATGCGCTACTACTAAAAAAGCTTTTCTTTGTAGATTAAATATCTTTTTATTTTTCATTTTTTATTTTTTTATAGACCTAAACAGTCATTGATTGAGTATAAACCAGCTTCTTGGTTTACAAGCCACTTAGCTGCTTTAATTGCACCTTTTGAAAATGTATTTCGAGAAGTTGCTGTATGATGTAATTCTATGAATTCTCCATCATTATACAGTCCAACAGTATGTCTTCCAACAATATCTCCACCTCTTAAAGACATAACACCAATTTCATCTTTTGTTCTTGCGCCAATTTCTCCATCACGACCTGAAACTCTAACTGCATCTAAATCTAAATCTCTAGCTTTTGCAGCATGTTCTGCAAGAGTAAGAGCAGTTCCAGAAGGAGAATCAACTTTATATCTATGATGTTGTTCTACAATTTCACAATCAAAATCTTTTAAGGCCTTACTTGCTAATGAGACTAATTTATTTAAAACTGCAACACCCAAACTCATATTTGAAGCATATAAAACAGGTACTTTCTTACTAGCTTCTAATAATAGATTTTGTTGATGTTTATTAAAACCAGTTGTAGCTATAACTAAAGGTTTAGTTCCACCTTTTTCTACAATTTCTGTAAGAAGTGCTTCAGTTGCAACAGGTGCACTAAAATCAATGATTACATCAGATACTTCTAATAAAACTGACATCTCATTTGTTACAACAGTACCTTCTGGAACTGTTTTTGTTAATTCATCAAATACGTGACAAGAAGATAACTTTGTTTCTTCATCATTTGCTAAATCATCAATCAATAAAGATCCAACACGACCTGTACTACCTACAATACCTACATTAACCATATATCTTTCCTTTATCCTAAATACTCAATAATATCTACTGCTGCAGTTGCACCATCACCAGCTGCACACACAACTTGTTTTGCTGCATCAATTCTAACATCACCTGCTGCATAAATACCAGCAACTGAAGTTCTCATTTTTAAATTAACAATAATCTCACCTTGTTCATTAACATCACAAAGGTAAGAACCTCCATCTTGTTTAAAAGGCTCATTTAATACATCTCGTCCAACAAATACAAAAACACCTGGAACATCTAAAGTTCTAGTTTCACCTGTTATTTTTGATTTTACAATTAATCCAGTAACACCCATGTTGTCACCAATAACTTCTTCACTAATTACATTTGTAACTTCTTCAATATTTTCACAAGATTTCATATGTTCGATTGTACTAGGTGCAGCTTTATATGTATCACGTCTATGAACTAAATAAACTTTTGAACATAACTTAGATAAATATACCGCTTCTTCTAAAGCAGAATCACCACCACCAATTACTGCAACTTCTTTTCCTTTATAGAAAAAACCATCACATGTAGCACAAGTAGAGATACCTCTACCAAAAAACTTATCTTCACCCTTGATACCAGCTTTTTTAGGAACAGATCCAGTAGCTAATAAAACAGACTTTGCTTCTTGAATCTCTCCATCTTCAGTTTTAACATTAAATGATTCACCATTCTTAGTTACTTGCATAACTTGTTTCATTTCATGTTTTAAACCAAATTTCATAGCTTGTGCAGGCCAGTTTTGCATTAAGTCTAAACCAGACATAATTTCACCTTGACCAGGATAGTTCTCTATTTCACTACTACCAGTTATTTGACCACCAGGCATTCCCATCTCAAACATAGTAACATTTTTAAGTCCACCTCTTGTAGCATATAAACCAGCTGTTAATCCCGCTGGTCCACCACCAATAATTGCCAAATCTAACATATGTAATCCTTGTTTTGTATTTATAGCAAATAAAAAAATAAATTAAAGTTTATTCTCTTATTTAATATAAGGGCATAATAATACTTAAATTTTATTAAGCATAAGGTTAATCAATTTATTTTTGTTTTTATTAAAAGAAGAAAATTATAAAGAAGAATTTTTATTATATTTTTGTTAAATAAGTTTTTAGATTTTTTATCTTAATTTTTTCCCAGCTCTTCAGGACACTTTTTATAATATTCTTCAATATCTATTGTATCTATATCATCACAATATGTACATTTCATTTTTTTGAGTTTATTATAATTGAAAATTTCTTTACATTGTGGGCATTTACTACATTCTAAATTTGAATAATCTAATTTTTTGTAATTTAGGAATAAATATCCAATATAAAATAGTATAAAACCAATAAAGAAATATATATAGTTATCTAGAAAACTATAAGTAATCAATTCTCCACTAAAATTCTGTAGAATTATTATTTTGTAACCTAAAATTAGGAATAGAACTCCTAGGACTTTACTCATTATATTATTCATTATTACTTCAATCACGTATTGATTTTTTTATTGTAGCTTTTTTGCTATTTCTTAATATTCTAAGGGAAATAAATTACTAAATAAATTATATCATATTAATGATTAAAATTGTTATTATAAAAACTTAAAGTTAAATTTGGATTTTTTCTTCTTTTGAATTATAAATTACTCCACTGTTGCCACGTAAAAATAGATTAAATTCAAGCAATATTTTCAATAGTTTGATTATTCCATGATACTCTTTTTGCATAAAGGGTATTATCTAATTTTTTATTACTTTTATAAAGTAAATGTGCTATTAAAACTAATTATATAACAAAAGTGGATTTCTTACCCCTGGGGTGTAATTCTTTCAGATTTTATAGAATATAGAATCCTAAAATAAAACATAACCATATTATTATTGTATAAAATAATAAGACTGCACCATTAAAATCCATTTTATTAATTTTATCAATTGTCAAATCATTTAGACGTAATCCTTCTTTGTAAATTGTATAACAACATTGTATTGTGCTTATTATTGCTCCAAATAAAAAGAAATAAAAGAATAAATTAAACACTATTTATCCTCATCTTTTATATTTGATGTAATTCCACTAAGAATACCTGTCACTGATTCAAGTGGTGTTTTAAGAGTTTTTAAAGGTGTATTAGCTGGTTTATTTATAACACCAGTTTTTATAATTATATTCTTACCAATATTACCTGTTATACCAATAATTGAACCGGTACCACCTCCATACACTAAAGCCTTCCCAACTTCAACAGATTTTTCTTTTAATGTATTTTTCTCATTAACCCCTTGATTATAACTCTCATTAGTACCAGCAGCAAGCCCACCTCTAACAACAGCTGAACCAATTGCACTCGCTCCTCCTGACCACGCACCTGTAAGAGTATTTAATCCTAACTCAACCAAATCTATATTATTAAAACTATCTCCATCTCTTTTATACTGTGTGTACAAATTCACTCCTCCACCAATTACCGCACCTATTAACTGTGGTGCAAAGTTATCCCCTTTTTCTTTACCCAAAGAAGCGAACTCACTGTTATTTAAATTAACAATATTACTATGATTAAACACAGAATCTTCTGATGTTAAAATAGGACTTGTTGTATTTTGTTTTGTTGAGATACCACCTTCTACACCATTTGATTGCATTGCAAATTCTACGTATTTAACTACATTTTCTCCATAGTTTTGTGAAGCTTTTGATCTTTCATCTCTGAAAAGTTCCGGGGACAGTTTATGTATTTGACCAACTAGTTAATTAAGTAAACTGTCCCCGGAATTTTTTATTTAATGGTGTATTTTTGAAATTTTTAATATTCCTACCTGCTTTATCTATTACATAATCAACAAAAGTATTACTATTTGTTGAATATCTCTTTCATCTTCTTTACTAAAGGGTCCTTGATACTTTTAATATTTACGATTAAGGCTAAAACTATAACCACGCCTGTTAAAATATATTTTCCTGTATCTCCAAAATACTGTGGTATTAGTACTGTTATTGCTCCAATAGATATTAACAATATAAAAAATAAAATACCTTTTTTAAATCCATTGTCTTTTATTATTGAATAAACTGCCCATATCACAAAAATAAAATAAAATATATATAAACTATTCATTTATACTCTCCTCTTCATTATTACTTTCTTTTAAAACCTGTTTTCCTATAAAAATAACTCCTTGATTTCGAACTTCTCTCATTATATTACTTCTATTCTCACCAGCCTTATTTCCAAACCTAGCTTTTTTATTTATATTTTTATTTGTTTTATCAAATAAATTATCATATTTTTTATATTTATCCCAAGATGATTTGACTTTTTTCCCAGAGTTTAATGCACTAAGCTCTA
>JAAETO010000417.1 GCA_024228275.1 Arcobacter sp. | reverse complement strand
TAACCTTTATAAATGGTCGAGCACTTGGACAGGAACCTTTATCATAGTCGTTAGTATTATATTTTTTATTGCTCAAGCATTTGTAATTCCTAGTGGAAGTATGAAAAATACTCTTTTAATTGGTGATATGCTTTTTGTTAAAAAATTTTCTTATGGTATTCCTGTACCTAGAATTCCATGGATTGAACTTCAAGTTCTTCCGGACTTTAATGAAAATGGGCATTTGATTGAAGGAGATAAGCCAAAGCGTGGAGATATTGTAGTATTTAGATATCCAAAAGATGATTCTATTCACTATGTAAAAAGAGCTGTTGCTACAAGTGGCGATATAATAATGCTTAAAGATAAAGATTTATATCTACATCCTAAAGAAGGAAATGAATATATAAAAGAGAATTATCCAAAAAAAAATATAGTTAATTTTGGAAGTAAACTTTTTGTAATAAATCCTTATAAATTACATCATCCAGGTATTCATAATGATCCAAGCGTTACGAGAGATGGATTTCAACCAATAGAACTATTTGATATGTTGCCTATTCAAATTCCTGAAGGGGAAACTTTTATGATGGGAGATAATAGAGATCACTCTAATGACTCTAGATTCTGGGGAACAGTTCCATACAAATTTGTAGTTGGGAAACCTTGGTTTATTTATTTTTCATGGAATAAAGATAGTATAATCAGATGGGATAGAGTATTTAGAACTGTAGAAAGTTTAGAAACAGATATGATTGGCAAAGATATAAATATTAGCCATGAAAAAGGAATTTATTAATGACATATTATATTGGTGCTGATCATGCAGGAATAGATATAAAAGCTTATGTAAAAGATTTATTTGAAAAAAGAGGTCATGAAGTTATTGATTTAGGTCCTAATAGTAAAGATAGAGTTGATTATCCTGATTTTGCTGCAAAAGTTTGTAAAGAAGTATTAGCAAATAATGGTACTAAAGGTATTTTAATTTGTGGTTCAGGTATTGGAATGAGTATGGCTGCGAATAAATTTGATGGAATTAGAGCGGCGCTTTGCCATAATGAATATTCAGCAAAAATGGCTATAGAACATAATGATGCTAATGTAATTTGTTTAGGAGAAAGAGTATCTGGCTACGGTATAATTGAAGCTATTGTTGATTCATGGGACCAATCATCTTTTGAAGGTGGAAGACATGAAGGCAGAGTAGATAAAATCAATGCTTTATTTAAAAGTTGTAGAAACTAAAGGAAAATAATCTTATGAGAGAACCTTGGGTAGCATATCTAGTTGTGGGCGTTGTTGTTTCACTTATGTTATTAGGAAAAAAAATGATGTTTTTTTCTGATGATAAAAAAGATGAAAAAAAAGATAAATAATGATAAACCCTAAAATTATTGATTATGTTTTTTCATCAGCATCAATTCAAAGATGGAATGATTATCCTCGTATGGTTGAACTTGTTGAACTTGATAAACAAGCTCATAAACTTATAATTGCTTTTTTTATAGCTAAATTAGAAAAAGATGTTAATTATACTCATTTAATAGAAGCTTCAATATATGAGTTTTTAAGACGTGTAGTTGTAACTGATATAAGACCTGATGTATTTAGGAATGCTTTACAAAAAAAAGAAAAAGAGATAAATTCTTGGGTGATAACAAACCTAAAGACATCTTTAATTGACATAGATAATGGAAATTTTCTAAAAAAATTTGAAGATTATTTAAATAATCCTAATATGTATAAAAAAGAGAGATTTATTTTAAAAGCTGCTTCGTATCTTTCTACTAAATGGGAATTTTCAATTGTTTACCAAACTTCAGCTTTTCTTTCAGATATAGAAGATGTTAAAAAAAGTGTAGAAGAAGAAATTGAAGATTATTATGAATTAATTGGTGTTCGTAAAATTGCACTTAATAAAAAACTAGCAAAAATTGTAGATTTAAGTGGTAGATTAAGATTTCAAAAAAGATGGGCACAAACTCCAAGAATACCGGAAACTTCTGTTCTTGGACATATGCTGACAGTTGCTATTTTCTCTTATTTTTATTCACTTGAAGTAAATGCATGTGATAAAAGACTTCAAAATAACTTTTTTGTTTCTTTATTTCATGATTTACCAGAAGCATTAACTAGAGATATTATAACTCCTGTTAAATACTCTGTTGACGATTTATCAGATATTATTGCAGAATACGAAATCAAAAAAATAAATGAAGAGATACTACCAAATGTACCTTTGTCAATGCATGATGAATTTTGTTACTTACTAGGTCTTTTAAAAGATAAAAAAGATGAATTTGAAAATAGAATATATGATGATGAAATACAAATTGTAGATGATGTATCGAAATACAATATGGATAAATATAATGCTGTTGATGGTCATGCCTTAAAACAGTGTGATAAACTGTCAGCTTTTGTTGAAGCTACCTTATCAATATCTCATGGTATAAAATCAAAAGAATTAATAAATGGAAGAAAACAGATAAAAAAAGGACTTAAAGAAGTTCAAGGTTTTGATTTTTTAAAACTTGCAGAACAAATAGATGAAGAGTTTTGTACTACAGGTCAAACACAAGTTAGAATGGATTTTGATTAAATAGTTTGTCCAGGCAAAATATAAATTATGATGCCTGAACTTGATTTCTAAATATATATAATGAATAAATTAAGAATTATTCATTATTTTAAACTATAACTTATTAAGAAGTTATAGTTACCTAAATTATTATATGAAATTTGTAAAATCTTCAGCATACACCTCCTTATAAATAAAAAAGCTATACTTTGGTATTCAAACTAAAGTTAGATAATTATAAATATTTAATCCTTATAAACTAATAAAATGTAACATTTTCTTATTAAATTTAGCACTCAATATTGACAAGTGCCAATTAATTTGTTAAAATTTATCAATTCAAATTTATAGGAGTTTTTATGAAATTTATATTTTCTATTATTTTAATCACAAGTTTTATGTATGCAAATATATTAGACAAAGAGTTTGAGTTTAAATATGAAAAACCAGACATAAAACGACAGTTTCCTACTCAAGAAAAGTATTTACTCTCTTATAACAATATTTTAAAAAAAGTAAGAACATCAGTAGTAAATATTTCAACAAAAAGAAATGTAAAGTCCAGAAGAGGATATCAAAATCCATTTTTCAATGATCCCTTATTTAGAGAGTTTTTTAAAGGTTATCAAGGACCTGGCTTTAATTCACCACAAAAAAGAGTACAACAATCTTTAGGTTCGGGTGTTATTATTTCAAAAGACGGTTATATTGTTACAAATAATCATGTCATTGAAGGGGCTGATGAAATTAAAGTTACTATACCTAATCTAAAAAAAGATTTTGATGCAAAAATAATTGGAACAGATTCAAAAAGTGATTTAGCAGTTATAAAAATTGATGCTACAGATTTAAATGCTATAAAACTATATAATTCAAATAAGGTAAAATTAGGTGATGTTGTATTTGCTTTAGGTAACCCTTTTGGTATTGGTCAAACAATAACTCAAGGAATTGTATCTGCAACAGGTAGAAGCTCTGTGGGGATAGTAGAGTACGAAAATTTCATTCAAACAGATGCTCCAATAAATCCTGGTAATTCAGGAGGTGCTTTAATTAATTCTGCTGGATATTTAATAGGTATTAATAGTGCAATAATTAGTAAAGGTGGAGGAAATGTTGGAATTGGCTTTGCTATTCCTACAAATATGGTTGAAAGAATTGTAAAAGTATTAATTAATGATGGTAAATTTATAAGGGCATACCTTGGAGTAAGTATCGCTGATGTACAAGATAATTTATCTCAATTTTATGGAGACAAAATTGGTGCAGTTGTTACTGGTGTTCAAAAAGATACACCAGCTCAAAAAGTTGGATTGAAAAGAGGAGATTTAATTATTTCTGTAAATAATACAAAAATTGATTCAGCCTCATCTCTTAAAAATATAATTGGAACTTTTAAAGAAAATGAGAAAGTTAAAATTCAATTTTTAAGAAATAGAACTTTATATACAAAAAAGGTACAACTAGGAAGTAGTGAAAATGCTAATTTTAATTCAAATGGATTTGGAATAAATTACGAAGGAATGAAACTAGAAGCTTTAACTGAAAACATTAAAAAAGAACTAGGCATTCCTAAATATATATCTGGTATATATGTAAGCAATGTAAAAGAGGATAGCTTATCATATAAAAAAGGTATTCAAAAAGGTGATATTATAATTCAAATTGAAAATGAAGAAATTGAAAATTTGAATAACTTTAAAGATGCTACAAAAGAAAAAGGTGAAAAAAGATTCTATATAAATAGAAGAGGAAATATTTATATTATTGTAATGTAAAAAACAAGAAGAGTTTTAAGACTTGAAAACTATATATTCAAGATATTTTAAACTCTTCTTTATTTAAATTCTTTATTATAAAAATATAATAATAATGCTACTGTTTAACCAAAATAAAGATAAAATTGCATTAATTTAAATAAATGGATTTTAACAAATGGCAAAAATAAATATAGAAGTTGATGATAAAAACCTACCTATTGTTTTAAATATCTTGGAAAACTTAAAAATTGGTCTCATAAAAGATATCTCAGTAGAAAAACTACAAAAAATAGCCAAGCCTGTTTCATCTTCAATATCAAATCAATCAAATAAAAAATATTTATCAAAGGATAAATATAAACAAAAAGTAAATCAAAGACCACAGGAAGATGAATTTTTATCTAAAGCGCCATCAAGTGGTAAATATATATCAAAAGAAGCATTTAAAAATAAATTAAAAAAAGGTAACTAAATGATGCAAATACTTATTATTACAGTAGTTTCTATAGCTTTAATAGCATTTATTATATATAAGGTAAACGATAAATTTGAAACAAAAGAGATTTCTATACTTCTTTTGTTGGTTCTTACAATTGGATTAACAATAATATATTTTTCAAATAAAGACGAAAAAGTTTTACCAGAACTCTTTAAGGAAAAATATCAAAGTTCTAAAAATGCTGAAATTACAAAACTCTCTAGTGAAAGATTAAATAATAAAGTAACCTCTTCAGATACAAATTTTATTTTTAAATTTGACTACATTATTAAAAGAGATGGAAAAGAATTTATATGTACTGCAAATAACATTAAAATAAAAAAAATAGAAAATGAATTTGTGTTTGATAACTTCTATAACTTCAAAGAGACTTGTAAGAAAAAATAAAAAGGGAATATAATTTATATTCCCTTTTTTATACTATTGTGGTTTAAAACTTTTTTTAGTTTTACATACTTGAGGGAAAAGACAGTTATCACAATCAGGACTTAATGCTTTACAGGTATATCTTCCAAATAAAACCATCGCTTGATGAAAAATATGTAAATCATCTTTTAGCTTTTTAACGAGTTCTGTTTCTGTTTTCTCAACTGTTTTTTCATAACTTAAACCAAGTCTGTGAGATACTCTAAAAACGTGTGTATCAACAGCCATTAAATTTGCACCTTCAAACTCTATCATAAAAACATTTGCTGTTTTATTTCCAACTCCAGCAAGTTTCATAAGCTCTCTTTGAATATGTGGGATTTTCCCATCATAGTTAGCAATTACACTTTGAGCCATCTTTATAATATTTTTTGACTTATTATTAAAAAATGAACATGATTTAAGTAAATCTTTTACATCATCAAGATTTGCATCAGCAAGCTCAAAAACATCTGGATATTTTTTAAAAAGAGCTGGAGTAATTATGTTTACTCTTTTATCTGTACATTGAGCACTTAAAATAATTGCAATTAATAATTCATAGTCATTTGTATAATTTAGCTCGGTAACTGCATCTGAGTACTTTTCTACAAATGCCTCTTTTATAATCTGTATATCTGCTTTTGTTGCTTTTTTCATAGTGAAATTGTAGTGATTTTTTATTAATATAAAATTATATATATGCATTAATAATAATAAAAATTTTTAATTAAAAGACTAAAGCTAAATAAGTTTAAATTAAATAGTCAATTAATTGAAGGCAATTATATTTTTTTTATCTTCTCAATCTCATCTCTTAATCTAATAGCCTCTTCAAAATTCAAATCTTTTGCAGCTTTTTTCATCTGTTGATTTAACTCTAATAAAATTTTCTTTCTTTCACTTGCTGGCATTTTATTAAGTTTATCTTTTTTATAAGCTACATCATCATATTCTTCAAGTTTTAGATTTTCATCTAACATTCTTTTTGTAGTTTTTGGAATTATGCCATGTTTCTTATTATGTTCATCCTGAATTTTTCTTCTGCTATTTGTTAAATCAATAGCATATTGCATAGAATCTGTAATTCTTTTAGCAAAAAGAATTACTCTACCATTTTCATTTCTAGCACCCCTACCCATAGTTTGAACTAAAGAAGTTCTACTTCTTAAAAATCCTTCTTTATCAGCATCTAAAATAGCAACAAGTGAAGTTTCTGGTATATCTAAACCCTCTCTTAGTAAGTTTATTCCTACAAGAACATCAAACTCACCAAGTCTTAACTCACGTATAATTTGATTTCTTTCTATAGCATCAATATCACTGTGCATATACTTAACTTTGATACCTAAGTCTAAATAGTAAGTAGTTAGTTCTTCTGCCATTTTTTTAGTTAAAACAGTTACTAAAACTCTATCTTTTTTAGCAACAACTTTTTTAATTTCATCATGAAGTTTTTCAACTTGGAACTCTGAATCCATTATTTCAATAGTAGGATCCAATAAACCAGTTGGTCTAATAACTTGTTTTGCTACTACTTCACTTTTTTCTATCTCTAAAGGAGCTGGCGTTGCACTAACAAAAAGATAGTTTGGTGCTTTATTAATAAACTCATCAAACATTAAAGGTCTATTGTCAAGTGCACTAGGAAGTCTAAAACCGTACTCTACAAGTACCTCTTTTCTACTTCTATCAGCTGCATGCATACCTCTAAACTGAGGTAAAGAAACATGAGACTCATCAACTATTAGTAAAAAATCTTTTTTTATTTGTTCAAAATAATTCATCATAGAATATGGAGTTTCGCCTGGTTTTAATCCAGTTAAGTGTCTAGCATAGTTTTCAATTCCTTTACACATACCAGTACCTTCTATCATCTCTAAATCAAATTCAACTCGTTGTTTCAATCTTTGATGTTCTACTAACTTATCATGCTCTTTCAAATTTATTAATCGTTCATCTAATTCTTCTTCTATTTGCTTAACAGCTCGACCAAGATTATCACTTGTTACAACAAAAGGGTTAACGGAATAGATAATTACCTCATCTAAATCTTTTTCTTTATTATTTGTTAAATATTCATGTTTAGAAATAGATTCAACCTCATCACCAAAAAATTCAACTCTTATAAATTCATTGTCATAATATGCAGGATAGATATCAATGACATCACCATTTAATCTAAAATCAGCTCTGTCAAAAAAACTATCGTTTCTTTTATAACCCATTTCAACTAATTTGAGTAAAAGTTCTCTTTGAGAATATTCAAAACCAACTTCAATTCTTTGTACCATTGCCTTATATTCTTCTGGATTTCCTAAACCATAATTTGCAGACACAGAAGCTATTACAATAACATCATCAAAAGATAACAAAGAAGCCGTTGTACTTAATCTCAGTCTTTCAAGCTCGCTATTTATTGAAGAATCTTTTTCAATAAATAGATCAGTTCTTGGAATATATGCTTCTGGCTGATAGTAATCATAATAAGATATAAAATATTCTACATGATTATTAGGAAAAAACTGTCTGAATTCAGAATACAACTGTGCTGCAAGAGTTTTATTATGAGTCATAATAAGTGTTGGCATTTGAGTTTTTTCAATAACTTTTGCCATAGTATATGTTTTTCCTGAACCAGTTACACCTTCAAGAGTAGTATATTTATTACCGCTTAATATAGAATCTGAAATTTGCTTTATTGCATTTGGTTGATCTCCAGCTGGACTATAATCACTTTTAACTTCAAATTTAGCTATGCTTTATCCTTTATTTTTTATAACTTTTAAAGTTAGATAAAAAGTAAAATATTACTGAGATATCCCTATTTGTCCAAATATGTTCTTTACATAAAGTGTCTTTCTTATCAGTGATATTGACATAATTTTCATATTTTTTCATGATTCCTCGCATAAAACTTTTAATATCATTTTCATTTGAATTTAATAAAAATTGATGGAAAATCTGCTCCTTGTTAGGAATAAAAAACTCTTCATTTTCTTTAAAAAGCATTAACAAAAGTGAAATTTGCCAACTATGCCACTCTTTTTTATCTAATTCAAAAGCATCCATACTTCTATAATCAAATACCTTATAAGTATCAAAAACCTTTCTAGCTATATCTAAAAGCTGTGATTTTGTGAGATTTTCAATAGTTGAGGGTAATGATAATCCAATTATATTTGGCATGGATACATATTCATTAACTACTCTTTTTTTAACATTTTTTGTTTTTTTTACTTCAGGCTTTTTGTTTGTCAAAAGTACTATAATAACAACTAATACAATTAAAATACCAACAAAAAGCACTATAAGCAAATCAAAAGAGATACCATTCATAAACTAACTCCTTCAAATTTTTCTTTTAATATAAAATATTTTTTTTCACAACATAAAGAAGGTACATTAACATATAATTGTTCGTTAAATATATAACTTTTCCCTTGATGGAAATGACCTTCGATAATTATATCACTTTTATAATTATTAATTCTTTTTTTAGCAAATGATTCAAAATCATTCATTATTGAACAAATATTTTTTTTATTTAATGTATAATATATTTTTTTGGAAATTATATTATTAAAATCTATTAAATTTAAAAAATGCAAAATAAATTTATTTCTAATAATTTTACAATATAAATTATAATGCCATAAAGAAAAATTGTCACCATGAGATAAACAAACACTTTTTTGACCATATTTAGCAAGTAAAGGTTGTTCTTCTCTTTTATATACTTTAACATTTTTAAATAATGATTCTAAATTATAATCGTGATTACCTTCTAAATAAACTATTTCAATACTATTAGATAATTCATTTATTATTTTAATTAACTCTTCGTTTCTTTTTACAAAATATGTACTTTGACTAGATATAAAATCAAACATATCCCCCATAAAAAAAAGCTGCGTAGTTATAATTTCCTTATTTTGTAACTTTTTAAGAAATATTAAAAACTCTTCGTTTTTATCATTATAATGCGAATCCGCAACAAATATAGCTCCTGTATTTATTTTAAGGTACATATGCTATTTTCGGTATTCCTAAATTTTCGTCATATCCAGACATAATATTAGCATTTACAACAGCTTGAGAAGATGCACCTCTTAATAAATTATCTATTGAAGAATTAATAAACAATGCTTTTTTATTTCTAGCTACATATACATCACAAAAGTTTGTTCCTGCAACTGATTTTAAATTAACAGGAGTATTTCGAACTCTAACAAACTCTGAGTCTATATAACTATCTTCTAAAATATCTTCAACATTAACTTCATCTTTAAGTGTTGCAAAGATAGATACTAGCATACCTCTAGTTACTGGTAATAAATGAGGTACAAAGTTTATTTGAAATTCTTTATCTTTTAATAGTTTCACTTTTTCTTCAATTTCTGGCATATGTCTATGTTTAAAGGGATTATATGCATGACAATTATCATTAAGATTTACAAAATGTGAAATCTCACTAAGTTTTTTTCCAGCTCCACTTACCCCAGATTTAGCATCAATAAATATTGGTGTACCCTCTTCTATATAATCAACAAAAGGCAAAAGTGCTAATAGTGATGCAGTAGGATAACATCCTGGATTTGCAACTAACTTTGATGTTTTTATACTATTTTTATAGTATTCAGGTAATCCATAAACTGAATCTTTAATATGTTCTTTATCTTCATGAGAACAATAATGTTCTTCGTATGTATCAAGTTCAAGCCTATAATCTGCACTTAAATCTACAACTTTTACATTTAATTCTAATAACTGCTTAGCAAAAGACATTGACGTTTTGTGAGGAAGTGCCAAAAAAGCTAAATCTGCTACTTCTGATACTTCTTTTGCATTCACTTTTGAAACTTCTATATTTAATACATCCTTTAAAGAAGGATGTAATTCTTGAACGTTTTCTTCACCTGTAGAGTTCGCAATATACGAAATATTGAATTTAGGGTGAGTAATTAGAATTTTTATTAATTCTAATCCAGTATAACCACTGGCTCCTATAATTGCTACATTCATGATAATTGTAATTCTTTATATTCTACTGATAGTATTTCATAAGTTTTAACACCACCTGGAAGTGTTGCACTCACTTCATCACCTGCTTCTTTTCCTAATAATTGTTTCGCTAATGGAGAGTTAAAAGATATTAATCCATTTTGAGCATTTGATTCTACTCCACCAACTATAGAATATAAAAATTCTTCTTCTGTTTCACAATCAAGTAAACCTATAGTTGAACCAAAACTAATTTTATCATGAGGTAAAGTTTCAGGATCTATTATAATTGCTTTTGAAATAATTGCTCCTAGTTCTGCAATTTGAACATCAATTAAAGCTAATTTATCTTTTGCTGCATGGTATTCAGCATTTTCTTTTAAGTCTCCTAATTGTCTTGCTTCATCTAAAGCAATGACTGTTTCTGGTCTCTCACTGCTTTTTAAAAAATCTAATTCATTCGTAATCTTTTCGTACCCAACTCTTGTCATTGGTTCTTTATTCATGAAAGCATCCTAGTATATAAATTTATTTTAGTTAAATATTTGTTATAATATCAAAATTTTATTAATAAAAGAGTATAAATGCAAAGATATGATAGAACAATAAAACTTTTTGGTGAAAATAATTTTAATATTTTCCAAAATACAAGGCTAATACTACTAGGAGTTGGGGGTGTTGGAAGTTTTGCTTTAGATTCACTTTATAATACTGGTATTACAGATATTACAATTGTTGATTTTGATACGTATGAAGAATCAAATATGAACAGGCAACTTGGAAGTCATGGTAATATTGATAAAATAAAAGTTGAATGTTTAAAAGAGAAATACCCTAATGTAACTCCTATAAATGAAAAAATTACGCCAGAATGGATAGATAATTTTGATTTTTCATCTTATGATTATATTTTAGATGCAATAGATGATATAAAACCTAAAGTACATCTGATAAACAAACATTACAAAAAAGTCATAACAACAAGTGGAAGTGCAAAAAGGATAGATGCTTCAAAAATTGAGTATAAATCAATTTGGGAAACATTTAATGATCCTTTTATAAGAAAAATAAGATATGAACTCAAAAAAATTGGTTTTAAAAATAAATTTAAAGTTGTGTTTTCTAGTGAAGATCCTAAATGCATTGAAAAAGGTAGTTTTGAAGCAGTAACAGGTTCTTTTGGATTTATGATGGCTTCAATTACAATCCAAAAGTTAGTAAACAAAAAAATAAAATAATTTTTTAAAGTTAAGTATAAGATAAAAAGCAATATAATTTAGTAATTAAGTAAAAAAAGGGTATTCATGAGTGGCATTAATAGTGTTGAGCAAATGACTCAAGGTCATCTAAGAAATGTGCAACAATTAGCTGTATTTTATACTGGACATAATAATATATATGCAATTAATATTGCTAAAGTAAAAGCATTTATAATTACAGAAGAAGTTACAATTAATGATACACCAACTGATACAAAAGTTATTGCTGGTATTGCAACGATTAGAGGAGAGCCAGTTACTTTAATAAATCTAGATGCATGGTTAGGCCTTCCTACTATGGAAACTAATGACTATAAACTAATCATTTATTGCGAGTTTAATAATAAAAAAGTTGGATTTCTTATTAAAGACATGTTAGATATTGTAGAAAAAACTACTGAAGAATTAAGACATTCTGAAGAGACTAATGCAAAAATAACTTACACTACCTACGTTAAAGTTCAAGATAGAGATGAATTATGTACAGTATTTAATGCTGAGCAACTTCTTAAAGATATAGGCTGGGTTGATGATGGAGAAGAAACTTTAAACAAACATATTGAATCTAAATTTACTACAGAAAAATTAGTACTTGCTGCAGAAGACTCTGGAGTTGCTAGAGAAGTTTTAAATAGATTTTTCACTAAAGCAAATATAAAATTTGAAATATATAACAATGGAGCACTTCTTCTAAAAAGAGTTGAAGAAATTGGACCTAGTGATATTGCAATGATTATAACTGATATAGAAATGCCTGAAGCAGACGGTTTTCAAGTAGCTTCATTTATTAAATCTAATACCAGTTTTGAGCATATTCCTCTTATAGTAAACTCTTCAATGACAACTGAAGCAGTTAAAAGTAAAATGCAAAAAATTGGTGTTGATGGATTTATTGGAAAAACAGATATTGCTGGACTTTATACTACAGTAAAAAAATTCTTGCAATAATATAATTTAAACAGATGAGAAATACTTCTCATCTATTTAAAAATCAATTATTTTTTAACCAATTTTCAAAATCTTTTAACTGATTTTCAGTTTGAATTGTTGAAGTTCCCCCAAAAGAAGTTCTAGCATTCATAGAATTTCTTAAATCTAAATACATAAGTAGTTCTTCATCTATATCTTTTATTTCATCATTAGATTCTCTAATTTCAGAAATACTAAGTTCACTTATATCCTTATCTAACGAGTTTGCTTTTTCTACAACATCTTTAGTAATATAATAAGCCGTTCTAAAAGGCATATTCTTCTTTTTTACTAAAAAATCTGCTAAATCAGTAGCACTTAAATGACCAACTTTACAAGCAGACTCCATTTTATCATTATTTACAATCATAGTTTTTATTACTTCATTTAAAATCTTAAGTGAAATTTCAATTGTCTTAACTGAATCAAAAACTCCTTCTTTATCTTCTTGCGTATCTTTATTATATGCTAAAGGCAAAGCTTTCATAACTGTAAATAAAGAGATTAAATTTCCATAAACTCTTCCTGTTTTCCCTCTTAATAACTCTGGAACATCAGGGTTTTTCTTTTGTGGCATAATAGAAGATGTAGTAGCGTACTCATCACTTATTCTTATGAACTGAAATTCATATGATGACCAAGTTACTAATTCTTCAGCAATTCTACTTACATGCATCATTGAAGTTGAGATATTAAATAAAATTTCTAAAGCAAAATCTCTATCAGATACAGTATCCATTGCATGTGACGTTGGGGCAGTAAATCCAAGCTTTTCTGAAGTGCTACCTCTATTTATATCATGTGGTGTTCCTGCTAATGCAGCACTACCTAAAGGACAATAATTATTTCTTTCATATGAACTTTCAAATCTTTGAAAATCTCTTTTAAACATATTTGCATAAGCTAACAAATGATAACCAAAATTAAGAGGTTGTGCATGTTGTAAATGTGTCATGCCGGGGATTAACGTAGTTGTATGTTTATTTGAAATCTCAACAAATGTAGAAACAAGTTCTTTTAATTGATCTTTTATTTTTAATGTTTTTTCTTGAACATATAACCTAAAATCAGTTGCAACTTGATCATTTCTACTTCTTGCAGTATGTAATTTTTTACCAGGTTCCCCAATAATTTGAGTTAATCTATTTTCAATTGCCATATGAATATCTTCATACTCTAATGAAAATTTAAATTGATCAGTTTCAATTTCATTTTTAACTTGAAAAAGGCCATTTTCTATTTCTAACTGTTCCTCTTTTGTTAATATACCTTGTTCACAAAGCATTTGAGAATGAGCAATTGAACCCTTTATATCTTGAGTATATAACTCTTTATCGAACATAATTGAAGCATTAAATTCATCTAAAATATCTGCATTTGTATTTTTTAAAATTTGTTCACTAGACATAATTTATCATCCTTTTTATAATACGCCATTAATTTGACGTATTATAACACAATAGGAATTAATAAACTTTTTACATTGGCATTTTAAAGCTTGACATATCCATAGGATCAGTTTTTGATATATCATTATATTTTTTAATAGCCAAAAGTATATTAAATAAAAAAAGTAAATTTGAAAATATAAATAATATAGCTGCTATATATAAAAATATAAATGATAAAAAATATGCTAATATAAAAAATAAAAGTGAAGTTATATAAATATAAAACTGTATTCTAATCATATTCTCTACAATTAATTCTCTCATAGTTGGAACTGTGAAATAACCTTTAGACGTTAAATGAAACCAACATAAGAATGGGACAATTTTGTAAGTCATTCCTTGTAATAAAGAGTATAAAAATCCTAAGCCAAATAAAATAGCTAGTAAATATGATATATCTTCTTTAGAAAAAAGCCAACAAATAAGCGAAATTATCATCATATATAATGATAATTTCCAATATAGCAAAGTTACATCAAAAATTGGTCTTCTTCTATTATTTAAACTATCTATTCCATAATAAGCGAATACACAAAGCACAAATGTAAAAAGTACCTTTATTAAGCTTATATCTAAGTTTAATAATTCAAAAACTATATACATAAAAAGTAAGAAAGCTACTATAAAAGGAATCTTATTTTGAACAAATTTAGGAAAACTCTTAGCAACGTAAAACATCGGTATAGTTTGAAAAGAAACGCCCATAATAATTAATGTCGCAAAACCAAACATACCAAAAACAATATGAATACTAACAAATGAATAGTGCATAGAGCCAATATCATTAGATATATGAGAATACGCTAAAAAAAGTCCTAATATAATTGTAATAAAACCAACTATGCTGAATATTCTCATAGAAATCACTGTAGAATTTAAAAACTTTACTTTAAATAACAATTTTATTGAAATAAAAAAAAATGTGATAAATGATATTCCTAAGAGCAAGGATGCGATCATTAATAATATTTTTAAATGATAAACAAAATATAGAGCAAATAATATAGTTCCTAATATTAAACAAGTATGAACTATATTTGCAAATAAAATCGGTTTTTTGATCATTGCTCCAGCTAAGACAGGCATCATTTGTTGCATAGCTCCAACAATAATCATTGAAAGAATACCTAATGTGAAAATATGCACAATTGCAATACTTATATCTGAGTACCTATTCATAATTGAAGAAGGATCATTCAAAAATATTAAAACACCAATTATTATTCCAAATAATGGTGCTGTTACGAAAAATCTAAAAGGAACTGAAATAGGTGGCGCTTGATCTAAAGAAAGACCTTCATTAAACATTTACTTACGCTCTTTTTAATTCTTTCATTTCTGAAACTACGAATAAAACATCAGTAGATAAATGACTATCAGCCATTCTATACAACATTTGTTCTTCTTTCATATTATGTTGTTGCATAATCATCATTAATGTTTCACTTAAACCAAAGAAATGATCTTTTTGCTTTTTAGAAATATCTTCATTCATTTGAGATAATATTTGTAACATTTGTTGATGTTCCATTCTCATCATAGCAGTTGGACCTTGTGTCATACCAGTTTTTTCTTCAAATTTTGGAAACATGACTTTTTCTTCCATATTAAAATGATGTTGCAAATCATTTGAAAATGATTCAAATACTTTTTCTACTTCTATCCAGTTTTCACTTGCAACTATATTTTCTAAGTTTGCAAACATTTCGTCACAATCTCTATGGTCTTGCGTTAAAAATGAACTAATTGTTTCAGACATACTGATTCCTTTTTATTTTTGAAACAGTATACTAAAACCATATATTTTTTTAATTGACTACTATCAATAAAAACTTCTTATACATATGTTATTTACAAATTTTCATAATATTTTTTATAAAAAAAAGGCCTATACAAAATGTATAGGCCTTTTATATAAAATATAATGTTCTTTAAATAGGTAAAACTCTAATATTTTCGTCAACTTTTTGCTTAAGAACTGACTCAATGGCATATAATGTTCCAGTATCACCTGAGGCACAACCATTACACGCACCTAAATATCTAATATATAAGTCATAATGAGGAATATTTTCTTTTATATCAATTATTTCCATATTTCCACCATCCATCATTAACATTGGTCTAATATCAACATCTAATACTTCGTCAATTAATTTTATTCTTTGAACAATAGTCATTTTATCAAAAGTAGCTTCGCCAGAAGCACTTGAATCAGCAGCATTTTTCAATCTTTCCTGCTCCATCTCAGCTCTTACATCAGATAAAATATCAACTAAATAGATATCTTTTTCTTCATGTCCACCTGGCTTAATACATGATTTACAAAATGCCCCTGCTTTTGTATAATCTGTAATCTCTTCAACAGTTTTTAAATCATTTAATTTAATAACTTCTTGAATAGTACCTAATGTTACTCTTGCACATTCACAAACTATAGCTTCAGTTTCAAAAGATTCCATATCAACGCCCATATATGTTCCAGCTGCTTTTTTAATAACATCATATGCCATTACAGAACAGTGCATTTTTTGAGGTGGAACAGCAGGTACATCTGGATGATCTCTTAATGCTTTTTCAACATCAATATTGGTGATTTTTACTGCTTCTTCAACTTTTTTACCTATACATAATTCAGCCATAGCATCAGAAGAGGCAATTGCCGTACCACATCCAAAAGATTTGAATTTAGAGTCTAAAATTTGATTTGTTTCTTCATTAACAACCCAATATAATCTCACTGCATCGCCACAAGACTCAGCTCCAAAATCAGCTACAATTAATTTACCACCTAATTGCGCTGCTATGTCTTCAGTAATCTCACCTTGATGAGTTGGTTCATCCATTCTTCTAATTACTTGATTTGAATACTCATCCCAAATTGAACCACTTATTAAATCATTTTTTGCCATTTTATTTATCCTTATATACTTTTCTTATAATTGTGAGTTGTGATTTTTTGGTGTATATGCATATGAACTAGATATTTCTCTTAATCTAGAAACTGCATTTTTAATCACATTAATTGCATAATCTATTTGTTCTTCAGTTGTAAATCTACTTAATGATAATCTAACTCCAGTATGAGCTAATTCACTATCACTTCCAAATGCATTCATAACCGGATTTGCTTCTAAATCTTCACTTGCACATGCACTACCTGTTGATGCACCAATTGTTTTTTGATTTAAATCCCATAACATTGATTCACCTTCAACACCTCTAATTGATATTAAAGTAGTATTTGGAGTTCTATTCTCTTTTCCTCCAATTACTATAGTTTCAGGAATTTCTAAAATTGCATTTTCTAATTTATCTCTTAACCTTTTAACTTCAGTATTCTCATATTCTAAATTATCAACTGCAAGTTTCATAGCAAGACCCATTCCAACCATACATGCAACATCTACAGTTCCAGCTCTATGACCACCCATTTGCTCACCACCATGAAATAATGGAGTTAAACTATAACCTTTTTGTATATATAAAGCTCCAATACCTTTAGGACCATGAAACTTATGTGCTGATAGTGACAAATAATTTACATTACAATCTTGGACATCAACAGGTACTTTACCTATTGCTTGAGTTGCATCTGTATGAAAAGCGACACCTGCTTCTTTACAAATTGCACCTATTTCTTTAATTGGAAAAAGTTTACCTGTTTCATTATTAGCCCACATAATTGAAACTAAAGCAGTATCATCTTTAATATACTCTTTTACTTGTTTAGCTTCTAAAACTCCTTCTTCATTTACAGGAAGATAAGTAATACTTACTCCTTGCGTTTCTAAAAATTTACAAACAGCTGTTATTGCAGGATGTTCTACTTCACTAGTAATAATATGATTCTTTGTTCCATTTAAAATTTGATCAATCCAAATACCTTTTATTACTGTATTATTACTTTCCGTAGCATTTCCTGTAATAATAATATCATCTTCATCAGCAGCATTAATACCATCATATAAATGATCTAATGATTCTAACATTTTAGGATGAGTTCCTGCTCCAAATTTATGTAAAGAGTTAGGATTACCATAAATGTGACAGAAAAAAGGTTCCATAGCTTTATAAACTAATGGATCAACCATAGTTGTAGCATTATTGTCTAAATATACTTCCATTTATATTCCTATTTATTGACTATTTCTATGCAAAATATATTACATGAAAAAATCATTTTTAATTAAATTTGTCGAATTATAATTTAAATAGGATAAAAATAGTCTTAATTGTAAAAACTATAATTAATCTATCTATTATTCCATTTTATTTTTGTATTAGCCTTATTTATATCAATATTTTAATGATAATTTTAAGATAATTATTTAATTAATTTTTATCAAACTATTTTAAACTATTTTTAGCTTTTTAAATTAAGACTTAAAAAGATATTATTTAATTTTTTTTAAGTCTTAATTATTTTATTTTCATAATATAATAATTTAACTTCAAATTCTTTATATTATTAAGTTATGCAGTAATTTATATTAATAAAAACACACATATTCTAAGATATTTCTTTTATAGAAAAATATTAACATTAAAAATAATAGTATTTATTTTTCTTTATATTAATTATTTTAAATTAAAATAATTAGATTTTAATTTAAAATAATTTTAAATTAATTAATTATTTATAAATTAATCATTTAAATATAGTATTTATATTTTAATTTTCGACATAGATATTAAAATATAAGTTTAATTTATATATAAATAACTAAATAAGCCTAATCGTTCTACAATTTAATAATGTAAATTATCTTTAAATATATTATATTATAAAAAAGGAGTTACTATGGAACATGGAACTGGACTTTTAGTATTAATATTTGTAATTGGATCAATAATCATTGGTTCTTTAACAATGATTCTTACAAAAAATACAAAACTACCATATACTGTTACCTTATTATTAATAGGATTAGCACTTGGAGGGATAGATAGAACTGGATACTTTGAAAGTTCTATGCCTATAATATCTGAATCAATAAAATTAGTAGCTGATATTGATCCACATTTATTTCTATTTGTCTTTTTACCCACACTTATTTTTGAATCAGCTTATTCCCTTGAAGTACATTTATTTAAGCGTATTTTTCCACAAATTGCTATACTTGCAGTACCTGGATTAATTTTAAGTACTATAGTTACTGCTGTTTTAGTCATGTACCTTTTTCCATGGAATTGGAGTTGGGAATTATGTTTAATGTTTGGAGCATTAATTAGTGCAACGGATCCTGTAGCAGTTGTAGCACTTCTAAAAGAAGTTAGTTCTAGAAAAAGGCTAGAAACCTTAATTGAAGGTGAATCACTTTTAAATGATGGGACAGCAATTGTTCTTTTTACATTATTTTATAGTATGGTAATCGCAACAACAAATACGAGCTTTGACTTTTTAGGAGTTACTGGTGAATTTAGCTTTGTTGTTATGTTTGGACTAGCAATAGGTGTTATATTTGGCTATTTAGCAATCTTATTAATATCAAAAGTATTTAATAATCCTTTAGTTGAGATATCATTATCAGTAGGAGTTGCATATTTAGTATTTTTTGTAGCAGAACACACTTTTCATGTATCTGGTGTTGTTGCATTAGTTGCTCTGGCTTTAATGTTTTCAAGTATAGGTAGAACAAAAGTTTCCCCTGAAGTTGCTGGTTTTCTACACCACTTTTGGGAGATGATGGCACATTTTGCAAATACCTTAATATTTTTATTAGTTGGTATATTAATTGTAGCAAGAATTAAACTTGATTCAGTGGAATATTGGATTGCTTTAATAGTTTTATATATTGGTATTACTGTAATTAGAGCAGGTTCAGTTGGTATATTCATGCCAGTACTTAAACGTATTGGAGTAGGTATTACAAAAGAAAAAGCTATAGTTTTGGTATGGGGTGGATTAAGAGGTGCGGTATCTCTTGCATTAGCCTTAGTAGTTGCACAAAATGATAATATTCCAAAAGAGTTAGGAGATCAAATTTTATTTTTAACTGCTGGAATAGTTGTACTTACAATTTTAATAAATGGTCTTACAATGGAAAAACTATTAGCTTACTTAGGCTTAGATAGGCTACCTCCGGCAAAAGAAGCTACTGTACAAAAAGCAAAAGCAATAGTTTATGAAGATGTACAAAAGTATTTACCTAAATTAAAAGATGATGAATTTTTACAAAATGTAAACTGGCAAGAGATAAAAGAAATTAATAAATTAGAAAGTATTCATTCTGATAATGTAGAAAAGATAGAAGAGGAGATAAAAGATGAAGATTTATCAATTGCTTTTAGAAGAAGATTATTAGAAGCTGAAAGAAAATTTTATTGGGAAAGATATAAAACAGGAACTATAGGTGCAGAATCTGCTAAGAATTTAGCTATGGTTGTAGAAGAAGCTTTAGATGAATATCCTACTATATCACCAAGACCTTTATTAAATAAATATTGGGAAATACCAAAAGTACTTACAGTTTTTGAAAATCTTCCTATTATTGGTACTATTGTATTAAATTACACCTTTAAAAGAATTGCATTTGGATATGAGATAGCTAGAGGCTTTTTGGATGGTCAAGATGAGATATTATTACATGTTGATTCATTAGCACCTTCAATAGAAGAGAATAAAAATGTTAGAGAAGAAATAATTAAAAATAAACAAATGACTTTTTCATATATTTCAAATATATCAAGTGTTTTTCCAGATATAATATGTGCTATTCAAACAAGAACTGCTAATAGACTATTATTAAATAAAGAGAGATCTACTATTAAAAGATTATTAGAAAATGGAGTATTAGATACTCCTGAAGCTTCAAGAATGATTGATGATGTTGAAGATAGAATGTTCTCATTACTTAAAATGCCAACAAAGATAGATATACCTGATGCAAAAACATTAATTAAACAAGTTAGTTGGACTAGTAATATTAAAGAGGTTTCACTTAAAAAACTAATTCATTCATTTGGACATCATATATATGCGGAAAATGAGTATATCTACACTCAAGATAAAGCTAGTGAGTATTTAATCATTGTAGTTATTGGTAGTATTGAAATAATTAATGAACAGACAAGAGAAGTTGAAGATATAAAAAGTAGTGGTGCAACTTTAGGAGTTGATTTATTATTTACTAATATTAGTAAAAGAACAGTAAAAACCACACTTACAACTGATATTTTACATATTAAAATATCAAAACTAAAAGAAATAATGAAAGAAGATGAAGTATTATCAAATAATTTAAAAAACTTTTTAAAAGAGTAAAAAGGAACTTCTAAATATTTATTAGCTTAATAAAATGACCAAAACTAAAATACTTATTAAATCTTTTCATCTATAAAGATGGAAAGATTCTTAAATAAAAAAATCTAAAATTTTAAAATAAATTATTATTTAAATAGTAAAGAGTAGATAGTAAATAGAAATTAAATATTATAGTTTATTAAAATCCACTTCAATTTTATCCATTTGCTCTTTACTTAAATGTTTATTTGCATATGTTAAATGTAGCTCTTTTTCAACAAAAAACTTAACAAGAGTTTTATCAAGTTCATTATCTTTTACCATGAATGATAATATTTTAAGTGAAGTATTTAAGCTATTAGCTTTTTTATAAGGTCTATCATTAGCAGTTAAAGCTTCAAATACGTCCGCTACTGCGAGAATTTTATCTTCAAGAGTCATTGGTAAATCTAGTATTTCAGGGGCAGCATAACCTCCACCTTTTACTTTTTTATGATGTGAGCCTGCTATTAAAGGAATATTTTTAAATTTCTTAGGAAAAGGTAATGTTTTTAACATATTATAAGAAACCGTTACATGATTATTTATTACAGTTCTTTCTTCATTAGTTAAAGTACCTTTTTTAATAGATAAGTTATAAATTTCATTTTCGTTTAAAAGACTTTCTTCTTTGTCGTCTATTTTTATTTTTCTTTCTCCTATATTATTAATTCTTTCAATTTTGTCATCTGCTAAAAATTCTCCACCAATATTACAATTCTTTAAAAACTCTAAATCATTATTAATATTTTCAAGTTCTATTTCATAATTTTTTTCTAAACGATTTATTTCATTTGTATTAGAAGAATTAATCTTTGATTTATATAAATTAAATTCTAAATCTTTTTTTAAAATTTCAAATCTTAGTTTTACTGTTTCAAATCTATCATAGATAGTTTCTAATTTTTTACCCTTATCAACAACATATTCAGGAATTGTTATTTTGCCTATATCATGAAGCCAAGCAGCTCTTGTTATTTGTTCAACTTCATTGTTATTAAAAGTTACATCTTTATACACTGTATCATCATCATTAATACTATGTACAATCATTTCAGTTATTTCAGCAACTCTATTAATATGTCCACCTGTATATTTGGACTTTTCTCCAATTGCAGTAGCAATTGATTTAATAAACGCATCTAATAACTCTTCTAATTCTTCTATTAATCTATTATTTGTAATAGTAATTGCACATTCAGAAGCCATTGCTAATATTAGCTTTTCATCCTCTTTCGTAAATGATATAACACTTTCATTAGAAGATTCTTTATTTAAAAGTTGCAATACTCCTATTATTTTTTCTTCATGATCTTTCATAGGTACAACTAGCATAGATTTTGTTCTATACCCTGTACTTTGATCAAATTTCTTTGTTCCGTCGAAATTAAAATCTTTAGCAAAATATACGTCACTTATATTAATAAGCTTATCTTCATTTGCACAAGTAGCTGCAACCATTTCATTATTATAAGAACCGTCTGATTTATATAAATCAAGCATTGGCCAACTTATAGCTTTTTCAGTTCCACCCATTTTTATATTTAAAGAATCTGTTTGAACAACTTTAAAATCTAAATGTTTTTCATCATCACTTAATAAATATAAAGTTCCACCATCTGCATTTGAAAACTTTTTTGCTGCAAGCATTATTTTTTCAAGTAAAATATCAATATCTTTTTCATTTGTTAAAGAAGTCCCAATTTCAATTAACTGATCAATCTCATTTTGCATATAATAATCATTACTTAAATTATAAACTTTATCTTCATTAGAAAATGGAATTATGTCATAATCTTCTAATATCTTTCCATTATTTAATAATAAATTTAAATCATGAACCTCTTTTTTTATGTCATTAATATATGAAGGTTTCAAATGATTTAAATAAATTCTTACATCATCTCTTTTTAATAATTCTAACTCTTCTTTTAACAACTCAGGAGTCAAGTGCTTACTATCTTTTGCAATATTTCCAAGCTTTGAAGGGAAAGATGTTTCAGTGATTACTGCCTTTATATTTGTATTATTATTAACTTCATCCCATATTTCATTGCATTTATACGTATCTGAAGTAAAAAGAATTTCATTATCATTTTTTGTTATTAAAAAAGCGCAACTTGAATTAGTATGATTGTTTTTAATTGCTTTAATTTTAGTAATTTCATCAATTATAATAGTTTCATTTATATTTATTATTTTAAATTCTACTGCTTTGCCAATATCATTTAACAAATTTATTTTACTAAAATCAGGCCAAATTTTATTATTTAAAATATATTTTTTTAAATCACTAATAGTTTCTTCTAAACCATAAAGTATTAAGGGTTTCTTCCTTTTTCCAAAAAAAGCGTCAATTAAAAAAGGTATATCATTTATATGGTCCAAATGAGAGTGAGTTAAAAAAATACTATCAATATATAAAGCATCTTCAGAAAGAGCAGTTAAAATATTACCTGCATCTATTAAGGTATTTTTGTTGATTTGAATACACGTAGAATTTAAATTATTAGATTTTCCACCATTGGAACCTAATAATTTTAAATGATCTTTGAAAATATTATCTTTCATATTATTCTCCGTATTATTTATTAATTTACATTAGTAAATTAATAAATTTTGTTTAATTAACTAAACTGGTCAATTGCTTCTTTTAATTTATCTAAGGTAACTGGTTTTTGAACAAAATGTGCTGCGCCATTTTCAATCGCTTGCAATACTTTTTCCTTATCCCCTTGAGCAGAAACCATAATTACTGTAGCAGTTGGATCAAATTCCATTATTTTACCTACAGCATCAATACCACTTTTTATATCATCACTTTCTGGCATAGTAATATCCATAGTTACAAAATCTGGCTTATTTTTTTTATATTCACTTATTGCTTCAGAACCATTTTGTGCTTCCGCCATTACAGTATGTCCCAATTCTTTTAATAACTTTGAAATGTGAAAACGCATTATCTTTGCATCATCTACAACTAATATATTAGCCATAATTACTCCTTATTTAAAAATAAACATAAATAAACATAATTTACTTAAAAAGTATAATATAAATATATTAGTACAAACATAAATTAGTGAGATTAATTTTAAAATAAATATTATTATAAGAAAAATAACTATAAGATAATTTAAGAATTTATAAATTACATCAATAATATTTAAAGTAGTATTGAGAATATATTGAACTTATGTTGAATACAAGTTCAGATAACTCTAATTATAAATTCTATATACTAAAATAAAATAACTATTATAACTTCTTATAAATTTGTTATTTTAGTGATTATATTTAATGGAAAGTATTTAATAATAAGGCTTTTTATGAAGAATATTTTAATAATAGACAACAGTGAAATTGTAGTAAATACCTTAAAAGCTAAACTTGAAGAAGTTGATTTTAATGTATATTGTTGCAATGATATTGTTAATGCAAATTCATATTTAAAAGAGAGTTTTATTGACTTTTTTGGAGTAATAATTGAAATAAATATTCCAAATGTTACTGATAAAATAGAATTTATTAAACAATTTACAAATAAAAACTACGCTACTATAATCTTAACTACATACGATAATCAAGAATTTATAAAAAACGTATCAAATTTAAACATAATTGATTATATAATTAAGAAAAATGAAAGTGATTTAGATTATGCAGCTTTAATGATGCAAAGAATATATTCATATCAAGATCATAAAGTTTTAATTGTTGATGACTCAAAAGTTGCAGTAGAAAAAGCTAAAAAAAATCTTGAAATTTTAAAATTAAAAACTTTAATAGCCTACGATGGAGTTGAAGCCTTAGAGGTTATAAGTAGACATAGAGATATAAGTTTAGTATTAACAGATTTCAATATGCCTAATATGAACGGTTTTGAATTAACTCTTGCTTTAAGAAAAGAATACTCTAAAAATGATTTACTCATTATTGCAATAACAGCTGCGAATAATCCAAAAATTGCAACAATGTTTTTAAAATATGGAGCAAATGGTTATGTATCTAAAAATTGTACAAAAAATGAATTAAACTACACTATTAACAATTTAATGGATATATTAAATAACAAACAAAAAGCAATCAAAAGCAGGCAACAATTACAAAAATATACAACCCAATTATCTAAATATGTTTCTCCACAAATATATGAATCAATAGTAGATAATAAGTCAATATATAAAATTGATTCTAAAAGACAAAAACTAATCATATTTTTTATTCATATAGATAGTTTTACAAGTATAACTGAGATATTTGAATCAAATGAATTAACATATTGGCTAAATGAATACCTAACTATTGTTAGTGACATAGCTACAAAATATGGAGCAACAATTGATAAATTTGTAGGAGATATGGTAATGGGTTTTTTTGGAGCACCAAATAGTTTTGGTCTTCAAGAAGATGCCTTATTATGCATGAAAATGATACTAGAAATTCAAGAAAAATTAAAACCTTTTAGAAAAATGCAAACAGAAGAAGGAGTTTTACATCCATTTTTTATTAAATGTGGGATTGCAAACGGTTTTGTTACTGTAGGAAACTTTGGCAGTAATCATAGAATGGATTACACAATTATTGGAGGTTTTGTAAATTTAGCTTCAAGATTATGTGATGCAGCAAAAAAAAATGAAATATTAATAACTCAAGAAACATATACATTAGTTAGAAAATATCTTCATACTTCAAAATCATTAAAAATTAAAGCAAAAGGATTTAGTAAATTAATTCAAACATACACAATAACTTCACTTAAAAGTAATAAAGAGTTATCAGACGAGTCAAATTTAGAATTAAAGCAAATTCTAGCAATAGAAGAATTAGAAAATATAGAAATAGAAAAAAATGTATTAAAATTAATTTCTAAAATAAAAGGTGTAAATGATGAATAATTATTATAACCTTTTAGAAGAAAATAGAAATATATTAATAGTTGATACTTCTTTAGTAATAACAAATAAATTAAAACAAAGACTTAAAGAATTTAACTTTAATGTTTTCATTGCAAATGATATAGAAACAGTTTATAAATATTTAGAAGAAGATTATATTCCATTTTTTGGAATTATTTGTGAAGTTGACATGCCAAGGATAGATGACAAAATTGCCTTTTTAAAATATCTAATAAATAAATGTGCGATCATAATAGTATTAAGTTCTAGTGATAACGAAACATTTATACATGAAGTTTTAAATTATGATGTAGTCGATTATATCTTAAAATCTAAAGAAGAAGATCTAATATATGCTGCTGAAATGATGTCAAGAATTCATAGATATAAAAAATATAAAATTTTATTAATTGAACACGAATTAGAAAATCAAGAAAAAATAAAAAAATATTTAGAAGCATTAATGTTAAAAGTCATAATATCAAATTGTGAACAGCAAACATTAGACTTATTAGATAGATATGACGATATATGTTTAGTTTTAATAAATAATAACCTAGAAGACATTACTATAAATGAGTTGATTTTACAAATACGAAAAAAGTATTCTAAAGATGACCTAAATATAGTAGCAGTTGTTCCAAAAGACAATCATGAAGCAAGTTCAAGAGTATTAAAAAATGGAGTAAATGCCTATGTCTCTGATGATTTAACAAAAGAATCTGTGTGTTTGGTTATAAATAATTTATTAGATGTATATGAAAATAAGCTAATTACTAACAAAACAAAAGACCAAATTCAAGAATACACAAGTAAATTATCAAAATATATCTCACCACAAATTTATCAATCAATAATTAATGATATTGGGAATGAAAAAGTTAAGTCTCAATCAAAAAAACTTACTATTTTCTTTTCTGATATAGTTAACTTTACGGGAACTACTGAGTCTTTAGAGTCAGAAGAATTAACATTAATGTTAAATAATTATCTTACTGTTATGTCTGAAATAGCATTAAAATATGGTGCAACTATTGATAAGTTTATAGGTGATGCAGTAATGGTTTTTTTCGGAGATCCATTTTCAAAAGGTATAAAAGAAGATGCAATTTCTTGTGTACAAATGGCAATTGAAATGCAAAATAGAATGGAATCATTTAGAGAAGAGCAGAAAATAAATGGTGTATTAAATCCATTTCATATTAGATGTGGAATTGCAACGGGTACTGTTATAGTTGGTAACTTCGGAAGTGCTAATAGAATGGACTATACCATTTTAGGAAAATTTGTAAATCTTGCTGCTACTTTAGAAGCAGCATGCGCACATGATGAAATTTTAGTATCTGAAGAAACATATCTACAAATTAAAAAAAGTATTCAAGCAGAAAAAAGAGATAACATAAAAGTATCTGGTTTTCATGAAGAAATTCATCCATTTGAAATTATACGTACTAAAACTCAAGATGAATTATCAAATGAAATTAATATTAAATTAAAAGCAAGTTTAAAAAATATGGATTTAAATAATATTGTTTTAGATTTCGATACAAAGAAATTGTTGAATACAATACAAGAAAAACATAAAAACAAAAAGTAAAGGAACTAATTATGACTTCTGATAATATAGATTTAAACTCTTTATTACAAACTGATAGTAATAAATTTTTAAATAATTTAAAAGAATCATATCTTAATATTTTAGATGTTGGAGTTAATGATTGTAATAAACAAGATATTAAAAGATCTTTTGATTCACTTAAGTCTCTAAGTGGTATTTTCGAATTGAATGATATTACAAATTTTATAATTGACGTCGAGAGAATACTAAGTAAAATTATTGATGCAGAATTACCTTTCTTAACAAATGACATTTTAAATGATTTATTTATAGTAAAAGATCAAATAGATAAATTATTTAGACTATATTGGGAAAAGAATCAAATATTTTTTGATAAAAAAACGATTAAAGAAAATGAAAAATGTCTAAAAACATTAAATATTCATTTAGAAGAATATTTAAAAAAATCAAAACCTATTAAAAATGAATATAATGAAAAAGAAGAAGTAAAAGATTACGAAGAAAAAATAGAAGATATATATTTACAAGATGAAATATTAGTTTTTAAGCCTAAATCTTTGACACATCAAAATATAAATGAATTAAAAGATAATTTATTAAAAAAAATTGAAGAATGTAAGTCTATAGATGTTGAACTTTTTGGTACAAATGAAATTGATACTGCTGGAATTCAACTTATAATTTCAATTAAAAACTACTGTTTGAATAATAAAAAAAATTATAAAATTAAGTCTATTTCTAATTTAGTTGAGAAAAAATTAGAATTGTTAGGAGTGAGTTTATGAAACCTGGCTTTGAAGATATGGCAAAAACTTTTGAGGAAGAAAGTAATGACCTTTTAATTTTAATGGAAGAATCTCTTTTAGATATTCAAGAAAATGGTTTTAATGAAAACAGTATTAATGCAGTTTTTAGAGCTGCTCATACTATTAAAGGTTCTGGAGGTTTGTTTGAACTTGAATATCTTGTTAAGTTTACTCATAGTGTAGAAAACTTATTAGATAAAATTAGAAACTACGAGGTAGATTTAAATGAAGACATTTTAGAAATACTATTTAAATCAAAAGATCAAATGCAATCTTTAGTTGACTTTGCTATAAATAGTGAAGAAGATAACCCTAATGAAGATATAATTGATATTAGTACAAATTTATTAAGTGAAATTTCTTTATGTTTAGAAAATAAAGATGATAATCAAAATAAGACTAATAAAAAGGAAGATGTTAAAGATATAGAAGAAGATAGTATAGATGATAAAGATATAGAAGAAGATAGCATAGATGATAAAATAGCAAAAATGATTCAAGCAAATGCTAAAAAAAGAAAAAAATTAAATAAAAAAATATATGAAATAGAATTAAGTTTTCACAACGAAGCTTTTCTAAATGGTATGGAACCCTTAGAATTTATAAATGAACTAAACAATGAAGGTAAAGTAACTAAAATAACTAGTGACACTTCAGAAATACCTGAACTACAAAAACTTAATATTAATGAATCCTTTATAAATTTTAATATAATTTATGAATCTTCTAAAAATATAAAAGATGTAGAAGATATTTTTATATTAGGAAAAGACTTTTGTAACACATTAATTAAAGAAGTAAATAGCGATGATACTGATACTTCTAAAGTAGATAGTGATGATACTGATACTTCTGAAGTAAATAGTAATGATACTGATACTGAGGAAGTAAATAGTGATGATACTGATACTGATGAAGTAAATAGTGATGATATGGAATCATTATCTACTACTTCATCAAATATAAAAGAACTATCTACTCCAACTAAAGAAACTAAAACAAATGCAATCAAAAAAGATAGCTTAAAAAAATCTCAAAATATTCCATCACAGGTTCCAATTAGAACATCATCAACATTAAAAGTAGATTCTCAAAAAATAGATAACTTAATCAATTTAATTGGTGAAATGGTAATTGCAAATTCTAATGTAGTAGAACAAGTATCCAAAGATGGAAATAAAGAGTTGATTGAATCAGTTTCAGTTCTATCAAGAATGTTAGAAGAGATGAGAGAAGCATCTATGCAAACAAGAATGGTACCAATAGGGGATACTTTCAATAGATTCAAAAGAACGGTAAGAGACCTTTCTAGGGATTTAAATAAAGATATAGAACTACAAATTATTGGAGCGGAAACAGAACTTGACAAAACTGTTGTAGAAAAAATATCTGATCCATTAATGCACTTAGTTAGAAATTCTATTGATCATGGAATTGAGACATCTAAAGATAGAATTGAAAAGAACAAAAATCCTAAAGGAACATTAGTCTTAAAAGCTTATCACGAAGCTGGTTCAATAGTAATTGAAATAAATGATGATGGTAAAGGCTTAGACCCTGAAGCTCTATTTGCTAAAGCACTTGAAAAAGGTTTAGTATCAGAAGGTGACGATTTAAGTACTAATGATAAATTATCATTAATTATGAAAGCAGGATTTTCTACAGCTGAAAAAATAACAAATGTTTCCGGCCGTGGTGTAGGAATGGATGTTGTAAAAAAGAATATAGAAGAGTTAAGAGGAATTATAGAGTTAAAAAGTGAAATAGATAAAGGTACAACAATTTTAATAAGGCTTCCTCTTACATTAGCAATTATCGAAGGTTTTTTAACAAAAGTGGCAAATAAACACTTTATAATTCCACTTGAAATGGTTGTAGAGTGTATAGAATTAAAAGAAAAATATAAAACTGAATTCAAAGAAAATAGATTTATAAACTTAAGAGGACATATTTTATCAGTATTAGATTTAAGAGACTTTTTTAAAATCAAAAAAACAAAATCAAAAAGAGAGAATATAGTAATTATTAAATTTGCAAATATTCATATTGGCTTAATTGTAAATGAATTAGAAGGTGAATTCCAAACTGTAATCAAACCATTAGGAAAAATATTTAGGAATACTATAGGAATAGGTGGTGCAACAATATTAGGAAGTGGAGAAGTAGCTTTAATACTTGATGTTCCTATGTTAATCCAAAATTTAAACAGTATAAAAGAAAAAAATAAAGGTGAGATATGAATAACTTATCAATTAAATATAAATTTCTAGGTATTGTAATCTTATCAATTATTATTATTAGTGTGATTTCTTTATTTAATTCAATTCAAACTATTAATAATATTTCAAATCAAAATATAGAAAACTATAAAAAAGATCTGTATAAGAAAACAGAGAATGAACTAAAAAGCTCAGTACAAGTTGCACATAAAATTATTGATTCTTTTTATAAAAGAACATCAAAAGAAAAAATAAAAGCAGAAGTAAAAGATTTTTTAATGCAACAAATGGATTTTTTATATTCTATCATTGAAAATGAATATAAAAAGAATGCTGGAATAATACCGGATGAAGAATTAGAAGATAGATTAAAAGGAATAATTGAATCAACTAGATATGGTCAAAGTGGTTATTTTTGGATAAATGATACCGATGCAGTAATGGTAATGTATCCAATAAAGCCAGAATTAAATGGAAAAGATTTATATGATTATAAAGATAAAAATGGAAAACAAATATTTAAAGAATTTGCAAAAGTAGCTAAATATTCTAATTCTGGTTTTGTTGATTACGTATGGCCTAAACCAGGGTATCAAAAGCCTCAAAATAAAATATCATATGTAAAACTATTTTCACCTTTTAACTGGGTTATTGGTACAGGAGAGTATGTAGATAATGTTACAAAGAAACTTCAAAAAGAAGCTTTAAAAACTATTTCTGAAATCAGATATGGCAAAAATGGGTATTATTGGATAAATGACTCTAGTCCAAAAATGATAATGCATCCTATTAAACCAGAACTAAATGGCAAAGATTTATCTAAATCAAAAGATTCAAAGGGAAAACTATTATTCAAAGAAATGGTTAGAACCACTTCAGAATCTAAAGAAGGTGGAATTGTAAAATATCTTTGGAGTAAACCAGGTTTTAAAGAACCACAACCAAAATTCTCTTTTGTACAAAAATTCGAACCTTGGGATTGGATAATTGGTACAGGTTCATACGTTGATGAAATTGACAAAAAAATTTCATTTTTGAGAAATGAGACTAAAAAAAATATTTCTGAAGTAATTTATAAAAATATACTATACACTTTTATTAGTATTTTAGTTGTAATTGCATTAACAATTTTAATTACTAATAAAATAATAATTTATCCAATAAAAAAACTAGAGAATGGTATTTTAGACTTTTTTAATTTTATAAATAGAAAAACAAATGAGTTAAAAACTATTGACATTGATTCTAATGATGAATTAGGGAATATGGCTAAAACAATAAATAAAAATATAAAAAGATCTGAAATTGCTATTACTCAAGAAAATGAAATAATAGATGATATAAAACAAGTAGTAGCTTCAGTAAAAGAAGGAAACTTCAATAATAGAATTACAAAAGAGAGTAGTAATGAATCTTTAACTATGATAAAAGATACTTTAAACTCTTTATTTGATAATTTAGAAAATTTATTAAATGAAATGAACAATGCTTTTAAAAAACTTGCACACGGTGAGTTTGACGCTACAATATCTGTTCAAACTAAAGGGGAATATAATAAAACAAAAAAAAGTATTGATATGCTCTCAAATAGTTTAAGTGAATTAGATACCTCTATTCAAGGTTTAATAAACAACATTGATAAAGGTGATTTTTCTTATAGACTTGAAAATAAAAATTATAAAGGTTCTATGCTAGTTATGGCGAATGGGCTTAATTCTCTAGCATCAAATATTGATTCAGTATTTAAAGATATAAATACAAATATTAAACAAGTTGCTTTAGGTGATTTGACTGTAAGTATAAATGAACAACATAAAGGTGAATATCTAGTATTAGCCAAAGCTATTAATAATACTATCGAACAAATAAAAAATGTAATACAAACAGCAAACAATAGTACAACACAAATTGTTTCAGGTCTTAATGAAGTAAGTTCAGCTTCGAGTAATTTATCAAGATCAGCTACATTACAAGCCTCATCACTTGAAGAGACTAGTGTTGCTATTGAAGAAATGGCTTCAAATATTAAAATTAGTACAGATAATATTCATAATACTTCTGCAATTGCAAAAGATGTATCGGTAATGGCAAATGATGGAGGAACAAGTGT
>JAAETO010000416.1 GCA_024228275.1 Arcobacter sp. | reverse complement strand
TGCGCTGTAATCGGTGACGGCACATACCAGCCCCATCGGTTTTGTTATAGAATGTAAAAATATATTTGTATATTAAGTTGTGTGCACAAAATCAGTTTCAGTGGTACATCACACAACAATTTGCTTCACTTGAACGCAAAACGGCGGTGGGTTTTTGAAGTTTTGGTTTGTTTATGAAAATAATTTGAAAATTTAAAGAGCTCGCTGATCTTTTTTTACGTCAAGTGAGCATAGACGTTATACTGTAATAGAATATGAAGAATTTTCTAAAAGAATTTAAACTATTTCTAATTATTACTTTTTTTTCATTTGCTGTATTAAGCCTATTTTTTTTCATTAACAGGCTAATTCTAAATAAGGATTTAACGACTATTTTAAGAGAATTATCTCGAGGATTTGAACTGCATACAACCGGCATTATTGTAATTTTATTTTCCCCTTATATTGCAAGCTTAATTGCAAGGTTTTTGTATTATCATTTTTTATTCTTACAAAAGATTGGAAATAAAAAATATACCTTAACTGTTCTTAATATAATTTTTATAATATGTTTTTTGGGAACCGAACGCCTATATTCATATTATGAAGATAATATACATGAAATCTATAAAGAAAAATGCAGTGATAATTTCTTACCTGTTTCCGATAATATAGCTGAAGTAAGACAAT
>JAAETO010000415.1 GCA_024228275.1 Arcobacter sp. | reverse complement strand
TTAAACATTTAAGTTTAAATGACAGTCACAATAACAGGAACAACATCAAATTTAAACAAACTATAAACTTCAGAGACATATATTTCTGCAGTACCAGTTTTTAAAATATATTCTGGTATTAGTAATTTAATAACTGGTTCATCACATAATATGACTGCTGCTGAAGTTTTAGCAGGTTGTTATACTAGAACTGATACTGGCTCTTTAAATGATACGTTACCTACTGCTGCAAGTATTGTAAGTCAATTGAATTCAACACAAGGTACCGTAGCAGTTGGTGATAGTTTCGAGTTAAATGTAATTAGAACCGCTGGTAGTACTAGTTCTGCTCTTAATTTTACAACTAATACTGGTATCAGTTTTAATGGAAGAAATAGATTTGCTGGATCAAGATGTTCTCAACTTCAATTTATAGTTACCAATGTGAGTTCGGGATCAGAGGCAGTGTCTATTTATTCTATCCATGGTAACCTTTAAATTCTTATAATTAAAATCTTTAATTTAAACAAATGAAACATGAGTTTTATATTTAATGATCCGACTGTTGATTCAAATGGAATTTATACTGATTTTAACAATAATAAAGCTACATCTAATTTAATTAGAACTTCAAATTATTTCCCTAGGTGTTTCAAAGCAGCAATTACTGGTTCAGCAACAACTTTAACAGTTAATAATATAATGCAAGGAGAGTTAAATAGAAGTTTCACTGGAACAACTGTTTCAGATACTTTACCAACAGCAGCACAAATTATAACTGAAATGAAATCAAGACATCCATTAGGTAATAGTATTCCAGTTAATACTGGTTTTGAATTTATTGTTTACTACACTGCAGATAATGACGGTGGATTTTATAGTTTTACTGGAAATACTGGAATTACCGTACTAGGAGAAAATAATCTAGATAAAAATAAAGGTTCATTAGTACTAGTTATTGCTACGAATGTTTCTTCAGGTTCTGAAGCAGTAAGTGTTATTTGGACCAATGGTGAAGTTTGAATAATTTTTCTCGTTGTCTTTTAAGAAATTGAAATTTATTTTGAATTAAATGATTACTATACCAGTTTACGTTGTGAATCTTGAAAGAAAGCCTTTATTAAAGAAAGGTTTCAAAGATCACAATAAATTTTTCTCAGACATAAGATTTACTAAAGCATTTGATAGCACCAAAGAAAAACTTCCACCACATAAACAATCAAAAGATGGAAGATTTGGATGTTATATGAGTCACATAAATATTTGGAAGAAAATCATAAATGGAAAAGATGATTGGGTAATTGTAGCTGAAGATGATGCCGCGTTTAATCCAAAACTTGAAAAAGATTTACCTAAAATTATTGAATTAATGAATAAAAATAAATCAAATATTGGTATATTAAATTGGAGAAAAGCGAGAGCAGGATTGTATGAAGTTGATATTCCTCTAGCAGGAGTTTCAAACGAGATTAAACTTGAACCAGTTAATGATGTATTTTTTGGTACTCACAGTTACATAATTAACAAACAAGGGGCTAAAGATTCAATTGCATTACATAAACCAAAGGAAAAAGTTCCAATTGATTTAGCAATGGGAATATTATCTAAAACTAAACAACTACCAGCACATTTTATATTAAGTCCTTATGAGTACGCAAGAATATGGCCTACAAATCAAATATCTACTACAGAAGAAAAAAGCATCGGTGAAAAAATAAAAAAAAACAATAAATCACTTTATATAGGTATAATTTTAATAATTTTACTATTAATTTTTATTACGTTTATTGTAACTAAAAAAAATAAAAAATAACAGAATTGCTATGGAAATAAAAATCAAAGTAACAACAAGTAAATAACCATTTTTTTCTTCAGTTTCATTTATTTTTAAAAGTTTGATATTTGTTGACTTAGTTCTATCAATATTTTTATTAGATTGATTTTCTTTCAATATTTGAACTATAGCTGAGTTATTTTTAAGACTTTTTTTTCCTTTTAAAAATTCTCTTACTTCATTTCTTGGATTTCGATTTAATTTTATTAGTCTGACTTTATGACCTAATTTATTTTCATGTTTTTTTAATTCTTCATAAGAAATATTTTCGATCGGTCCGCTATTTAAATTTAATTTACCTTTAACAAGAACTAAACCATTCTCTGAAGAATCAATAAAACCAATTTTATTTTGTTCCTTTTTAGACATACCATCACGAATTTCAGGCGATAGATTCTGTATACGATCATACTTCAAATTTTTAATATTCTCCATCTCATTATTGGCTGTTTTAGACCAACTTCTCATAAATTTAGAATCAGGTAAAGCTGCTAAAAACCAAACACTATGAGTTCTTTTTAAAGGATCGTGCGTTTCAGCAAAAAAAGATAGATTTTCTTTTTTCATAACTTTTTGTACCCAATCAAGATTTTCACGTAATATAACACTGCAATCTAAATAAATGCCTCCGTATTTTGAAAGTAAAGCTAATCTGACTGCATCAGATCTTCTTTGAGCAGAATCAAGTTCATCAAAATTACTTGGCAAATCATTTTTATCTAAATAATTTTGCAAATTGCTTTTTCTTAAAAGATTAATTTTCCAACTAGAATCAAGATTATTTTTCCAAGAATCAAGACATTTCCGTTCAAGAATAGGTAATTCATTTTCATTATCCCAATACGCAAAAACCTGTTTATTAAACATTTTATAATACAAATTCGATTTTATTTTATTTTCATATTCTTTTCATAATGTTCAATAAGCTTTTTATTCTCTCTTGCCATGAAATTTTTAGAAGGTAAAATTGGATCAACAGGTGTTTTTCTTAGATCAATTCTCATATCTTTATTTTCTGTCATTTTACCTAGTGCAATATATTTCCAGTTTTCACCCCATGCTTTTTCGCAAGCATCTTCATAATTAGAAACAACAGGAATTTTAATTCGACCAAACTTTAACTTTGTTAATCCTTTATTAGGATAACTTTCAAGACATTTGAAAGTTCCAGGTTTTCTTTTTGTATTGAAAGGTAAGTTTGTTTTTTTATTAATTGTAAAAATATCCATATGTAGCTTTGTAGTAAAAAAATTTTTTCCTTTTCGAGTAACTCTAGCCATTAATCCTTCATCAGGTGTATACTCAGACAAAGTATAACCTACTTCATTTAAATATTTTTTTATACTTTTACTGTTCTTGTTATATTCATCCTTATCCATTTGTACATCAATATCATAATCCCACGGCATAAATCCACCGTGTCGAGCTGCACCTAGTAAAGTGCCACAACAAGCCCAATACTCTGTATTTGATTTTTTCATTGCATAATCAGTTGCAACAAGCATTCTATGTAATTCATCTAAGTTTCCTTTATTAATTTCAGTGTAATTTTTTCTGGTTTCACCATCAAATTTAATTTTTAACATCCAAGGGTCCACTAAAAAATAACAAGGTACCAAAGCAATTACAACTGAAAGACCATCCCAGAATCTATTTTCAATATAACCATACGTTGACGAGTAAAAAGGTAATAATGGTTTCAAAGCTTTTGTAGGTTGAGAAAAAGTACCAATTAAAAACCCAAATAAAAAACCAATCGGAAAAATATAAAGCTCATCTATACCATCTAATTCCCTATTTAAGACTGACCATATACTTATAGTAGGAATAACAAGCCAAACAGTTAACATTCCGGCAAAAATTGCGGCTGTTAAAGTACCAACTTTATTAAAATAATTTTTTAATTGAAGGCCTCTTATTCCTTTAAAAACTCCATTTCGGCTAGAAAAATTCAAAAATAAGTCTGCAAAAAAACCCATTATAAAAGCTATTAAAGTATAATCAAGAGAAATCCTATTATTGGAAAGATATAAACCAATCAAAGCTAAAATTATCATAAAAATTAAACTTTGAACTAAATTAAAGAAAAACATAAATAAAACTATTAAAAAGGGTATCAGTACTACAATCAAAGATTCAGTTACTCCTGAGTCAATTTTAAGTTTTGCGACCATTATATATTTATATAAATAAGATAATTTTAATAAAATTGAAAAAACTATTTTAATGCCAATTAAATTAAATAATAATTTTTATAGAATTTTATTTAGAGAGTAATTCAATGTTATTTCCTATACCTCTAAGTACGATACTATCATTAGATGATATTACTGTTTCAGCATTACCGCTGCTAACAGTATAATTATATTTATTTTCAACTGGGATAAAATCCTGTTTATAAGTCGTTCCTTCATCGTTCGTAAAGACAATTATATTATTTGACATAAAAATATTTTTTAAACCTAAACCAACATCAGTTCTATTAAATATTCTTAAAGCTTTACCTTCAATTGAAACATCATAAACATCAACGCTGTCAGGCCAAATTACACCTAAGTAAAGACCATCCGGTGAAAATTTAAGTCCATTAGGTGATGCACCGAATACAGGACCATCTTCATTTTGTAATCTAATTTTTAAAATGTTATTACTCCATTTATTTGAATCCAGTGGATCGACTGTAAAAATATAAACCTGTTCTATTCTGTCAGAAGTATACGCTAGTTTCGTGTTATCTAAACTCAGTGCTATATGAGTAGGTGATTCTTCAATTATATTTGGTTCCTCACAAAATGGAATTAAGTTTCTGAACTCAATGGAATCTTCTTCATTATTTCCAAAATATCTGCAATTTATTTGACGACATGGAATTAAGTCTGGATCAGGATTTCCAAAACCATTATTTATTGAGCAATAGAGTTTTTGATTTTGACTTAAGGCAATGTCTCCAGAAACACGAAAATCTAGTTGATCAACAACTTGTCTAACCCAATTTGAACCATTATATGAATAAACGAAAAAATCTAATTTTGATTTTGCTAAAATATTTGAACAATCATCAGAAATTTGTATACTTTGTAAAATTGCATCTTCATTTTGCTCGTCAAAAACATTACTAAGATCAATTTCCTGTCCAATTTGAGTAGTGGTAAAATTAGTTTCAATATTCATAATTTTAATTTTTATACCCTTTGTTAAAGCTAAACATGTTCCATTAGGATTAATTGTAATATTATCATTTGGAAGAAATTCAATCCTTTTGATTTTTCTATCATCTTGAATTAAGTTAAATTTTTCACCATCAACACCTACAGGTACAGTTGGTCTATTAGGTGTATCAGTTTCATTTTCATCATCTTCTTCTGATTTTTCTTCAGGATATAAAAACCAGATTATTAAAACAAGAAACAATATTATAATAATTACTCCCGCAATTATAAAATATAAATTATTATTTTTATTTTTCATTATTCAGTATATAATATATAAATTAATTTTCTTTAGAATAAATTTCAATATTATCTTCATTCAAACTTCGTACAAAAATTGAGCTATCAGATTTTAATAAACTCTGTCGGTTTCCTTTATATGATATAACTTTTTCTTCGCCAGTAAATTCTTGTTGATAAGTTTGATTATTATCATTTGTAAATGCTATTACATTATTTGACATATAGATATTAGATAATCCTTGACCGAATGAATTTTTCTTTAAAATTCTCGTAGCTTTAAATGAAGTTTCAACGTTGTAAACTTCAATCTCATTATCCCATAAAACACCTAAATAATTAGCATCAGGCGAAAACATAACTTCCTTTGGTTTGATATTTGAATTTTCAAAAACAATAGCATTTTGTACGAATTGTGCAGGGTCAAAACTACTTGTATTAAATAAGTATACTTCTTTATTAAGTTTTGAAACATAAGCTGCTTTGTTAAGATCAAGGCTTAATGCTAAAATTGTTGGGTCATAATACTGTGGTGGTGGGTCACTTAAATCTGTACCTTGTACAGTTAAATATTCTCTAAAAATATAACCAGTTTTAATAACGTATATACCATCACCTGGTACATCTATATTTGTAATTTCTCTACATATTATACCGTTATTTTCACCCGTTGGTTGAATATAACATACAGCATTGCCATCATCAGCTAAGCGAATTGCACCATTTTCTCGTCTTTCATCTAGTACGTACTCAGTTATTTCTAATGGTAACCAGTCAGTTCCATCAAAGGAGTACACTGTAAAACCTCTAGGATTAGTTTCTGTTAATATTCTATTACCGTCTTCAGAAATTTGTATTGACTCGGGTAAAAAATTACTAATAGTAAACTGCTGTCCAATATCAGTTAAAGAATAATCACTTTCAATTTTTTTTACTGTTACTTTTGAACCATTTAAAATTCCTAAAAATAAACCGTTTTTGCTTAGTGCTAAATAATTATTTTTCAAATTTGCTCTTGTCCTAAGTTTAAATGAAGATTTTGGTGGATTTACAGGTGTCTCAGCAGTTGTGTTATTTTCATCCTCATCATCTTTTTGAACTTGTTTAATTATTAAATATATAATTAAAACAATCAAAGCTATCAAAAAAATTGTTCCAATAACATATAAATAATTTTTATTTTTAGCAGTATTTTTATTTTTCATTTATTCAATATTACAGAAATTTTAATTACTTAGCAAATATTGATATATTATTATTTAAACCTCTTACGTAAATTGCATCATTTGCAGATAGCAATGTCTGTCCTCTTCCTGTATATTTTATATAATTTTTTCTGTCTTTAAACTCTTGCTGATAAGTTTCACTGTTATTATTATTAAATGCAATAAACTTATTAGACATACTTATATTTGATAAACCTGATCCGACATTTGATTTACTGAAAATTTTTGTAGCAACATCAGTAACTTTTACATCATAAACCGCAACTTCATCATTCCAAAGAACTCCTAAGTATTTTCCATCAGGTGAAAAAGCTATTTCTCTTGGAGAAGAACCATCTAATTTTACAAAAGATTCGCTCCATAAGCTTACGTTAGAAGGATTAGAAGAATAAACAAAAACTTGTGAATTAGGTTTGCTTGTATAAGCTAATCTAGAATTATCTAAATTTAATGCTAATTTTGATTTAAATGTTAAATCATTTGAAGTTTCATCTCGTAATAATATCGAATTTCTGTAACTTGTTAAATCAAGAAAATCAGTGCAGTGAATTAATGGTGAATCATTTTCTGGTTCACCAAAAATAGAGGTGTCTGAGCTTGCACAATAATATAAACCATCTGGTGAAATAACAACTCCTCCGTTATCCCTTTGTTCTTCATTATCTACTTGTTCAACTGTCCAATTAGTTCCGTCAAAAAATAGTGTCATAAATTCGGTATCATTTGATATAAGTAATCTTGAACAGTCATTGCTTATTTCTATAATTTTAGGTTCGAATTCAAGCTCACCAGTAGTTTCAAAATTACTATCATATTCTTGACCAATTGATGTAAGACTAAAATCATTTTCAATTTTTTTAACACTTACTTTAAAACCATTCAGAATTGCTAAGCATGTTCCTTCTGGATTCATTGCTAAATAGTTATGAGGTAAAAATTCAGAAGTTTTCTCTGTACGATCGTCTTCAATTAATTCATTAGTTGGTAAGGTTACTTTAGAAGGAGGGGGGTTATCTTCATTTTTATTAATTTCTTTAATAATAAACCATATTATTAATGAAATTGCAATAATAATTATAATAATTGCAAAGATTTTTAAATATCTTTTATTTGTAATTTTCATTATTTTAAAATATTAAAGAAATTAAATTTTAAACACTTTAATTTTTATTCATTTCACGCATATATATCAATTCTATTTTCATTTAAGTCTCCTAATACCACTAAATCGCTATTAGCTGACATTTGAGTAAAAAAAGAACCATCAATATCAATTGATTTATTGTTTTTAAAATCTTGTCTTATAGTTAAGTTTTCACTCGTGGAAAATGCAATAACTTCATTAGACATATTAATATTAGTTAAAGTCGAATTATAAGATTTATTGAACACTTCATAAGTTCTATTTTCTTCCTCTACATTATAAACAGTTATATACTTATTCCATAAAACACCTAGGTACTTTCCATCAGGTGAAAAAGCTATTTCTCTTGGTCCTACTCCGCCTAATTTTTGTATATTTGAACTCCAAATATTTGAATCGTTTGGATCAGGTGAAAAAAGATATATTTCAGATGTCGGAAAAGAAGTATAAGCTAATCTACTATTATCTTTATTAAGAGCTAATTTTGTAAAACTGTTAGTTGACGAATTTAATTCACCGGCTTCATTTGGAAGTAAAATATTATTTCTAAATCGGGATCCATCACCAATAACAGAACAGTTTATTTCCATAGAAACACTATTTTGTCCGTTGGCACAATAAATTAAACCATTTGGACTTAATGCTATACCACCATTTTCTCTTCTATCCAATTCATTTACTGTTTCTAGATTCCAAGTTGTTCCGTTAAACTTAAAAACGTTGAATTCCGAATTATTAGAAACTAATATTATTTCACCGTTTTCTGAAATTTGAATATCGTTTAAATCTGCTAAAGAAGTAAAAAAGTTTTCCATATCAACACCAGTAGAAATCTTTACTGTTTCATATCTTGAGTTAATATCGTATACTTCGAATTCAGTCACGAGTAGTACTGTTAGTTTAGATCCATCTGGTGTCATAGCAATTTTTTTGATATTTGATAGAGAATAAGAATTTTTTAAATCAAGATTTAAATTTACATTATCATTATCTTCTCCATTATCTCCATTTCCTCCTCCTGTTACTATTTTACCATTTTCCTTATCATTTCTTGTAATAACAAGATATATTATAACAGATATAATAACTAAACTAAATAAAGCAAAGATTATTATATTATTTCTTTTTTTATTTTTCATTTTCTTAAAAGTTAAACAGAAATTAATTATTTTCTAGATATTACAAACTAATCTTAT
>JAAETO010000414.1 GCA_024228275.1 Arcobacter sp. | reverse complement strand
TTTATATTTTTAATTAATATTTTCTATTCTTGCGATTAACTCTATAGATTCTTTCGCTCAGTGACATATTTCAGCCTGTATATTTGGTATATTACTTAATTCATTACACCACTCTATTTGCTCTTCTGATATTGTACTTCAATTTAATCCTCACTTAGGTCAGCGAGATTTCTTTAGTTCTATAAATAACAAGGATCATCTTTTTAGTATTATGCAATAATCTGGGAATCACTTAGAAACTCATAGTCTCTTTTTTCTAGCCATCATTATTATAATATTCCTCGTTCCCCTTTGTCAGCTCTCATTTCATACATGAGTGAATTTATATTTATTAATTCGTAGCCAGTTTGCCAATATTACCCCTTCTTGCTCTTCTGTCATGGTTTTATTTATCAAGTATATCATTTCAAAATAATAAGTGTAATTCTCTTTGTTTTACTATATCATTTCTTTTTGATTTATGTCTATGGAATTGGTTATGGCATTTTATGCAACACATTAAAATATTTCTAATATCATGTAAGTGTTCATGCTTTGGTTTTTCCGACCTATAGATTAAATGATGATGTTCAAATTTTAATGTGTTTGTTGTTCAACACTCTTCACAATATAGATATCACTTTTTATTTATTAATATTTCGTCTAACTCTTTACAGTTTTTTATAAATATCCTTGAGAATGTAACACTCTTTTCTTTAACTCTCATTCAATGTTTGTATCAAGGATTATTTTCTCCTTTCCTTTTTTCACAACTCTCCTTGTTCCAGTTTCGAGATCTTTTTGATTTTACATTATTGTTTCTACATTCATAAGAGCAGAATTTATCTAAACCAGTATATGGAGCGAATACATTATCACAATAATTACATATTTTAGAAATTGGCTTTTTACTTATTTTTATATTATGAGACTTTCCTTTACATGTTTTTGTACAATACATTTGTTTTTTTACTAATGTTGTAAAGTCTTTCTTACATACATCACAGTTTTTTATATATTTCTGCATAATTTACTTTTTATTATTTAAATTATTTTTTATTTTTTCCACCTTCTCTTTATTAGTTAAATGTCAGTATTCCTTTTCAATTATCTCTTTAATCCACATAATATATTTATTATAAAGTAAATTCTTTCGGTTTTTGTTCAAAATCTATCTCTTCAACTATCTTAAATTGTGAATATGTCTGGTTTGGCTCACATAAGAATTTCTTTTGAGCTCTTCAATATTTATTTTTTGCTATTGTAAAATATAATTGCCCCTCTTCTCTACTCATTGCAAATATAACATCTGAACTTGCAAATATAGCTCAACTTCATTTTGGCTGAATTGCATCTCATCACTTAAATCTACTCTCATTGTTAGCCTGTGACAAGTTAAATAATGTAATTCAAGTTGTAATCGCTAACTGCTGTAATTCTTGTGCAACATTTGTCATTTTTTCAGTTTCACTATTTCAAGAAGTTTGTACGTTTTGAATAAAATCGATAAATACAACGTCAGGACTTCTAGTTTTTATCATTGTTTTTATTTCTTCTAATTTATATATATCATCATATATCTCTAACTTCTCAAAATCTGACATATCATAATAGAAATCTTCTTTTAATATTTCTCAGTAGTCTTTGTCATAATAAGTTGATAATAAATTACTGAACAACATTGCCTTATCTACCTCAAGTGAAACATACATTACTTTCTTTCCTTGCTTCAACATATCAGCAACATAAGTATAACTCATTTTAGATTTTCATACATTACTGTATGCAACAAGAGTGTAAACCTTTCATTCTATTATTCATTTAGTATATTTATCAACAACAGGATAAAGAGACTTATCTCAAAGCATTCCTCATCTTGATATTACTTTGTCTTTCATCTCTTCAAATGAATTTACATATGATATTGTATCTCAAATAGATTCTTTAGGCTTTATATCAAATACATACTCTGATATATTCTCAACCTTTTCAAGAACATTATCCATTTCTTGATTTTCACAATAAGCAATATTCTCTACCTCTCTTGCATACTGTATCATTGTTCTTCTATTTGACTTCTCTTTTACTATTCTTTCATAGTTTGCAAAATTATAAACAGATCAACTCTCAGATAATTCCATTAAATCGACAAGAGATATTTGTTTTTCTAATCAATGTGATTTTATAAAGTCTGATACAACTATTATATCTATGTTTTTACTATGTTTTTTAAGCGATAGAAAGATTTTAAACATCTTTTGGTACATTGTGTCGTAAAAATCATTCTCATTTAATATGGTTGAATTAATTAAGTTTCAGTCAACTAATATTCATCATATCACTCATTGTTCGCTCTCTATACTGTTTGGCAATACTTTCATTTTTTATAAATAAGATATAAATCAATTCTTTTTGTTTGTTATAAATGCTATAGGAGATAATAAGTATTCTGGATCTATGTCTTTTTTTGCTTTATTATATTCAACAAATCAAGATGATATCTCTTGTTTGGTATATGACTTCCTTCTAGTTTTATAAATATCTAATAAATCTTGTGTAACTTTTCTTTTTTGCTTATAAGTAAGATTCCAATAATCTATAAACTTTGTAAGTTCTATTTTAATTTCTTTTAATGTTTGTCATCAAGAATATAACTTGTGAGATTCATCTCACGTATATATATTTATTTTCTTTATTTCTTTATTATTTTTATTACTATTACTATTACTATTACTATCATTCTTATTATAGGCTTTTTTTGGGTTATTTTTTATCCCAACTAAACCGACTGGGTTTTTTTGGGTTTCTTTGGGTCTCCCTCACTTACTCCCATTAATAGCATTAACTTCACACTTTTTTGTATACTTCTCGAGATCTCTATCAAACTGATTCTTTAAAGGAATAAATATTGCCTTCATTAATCATTCTAACTTAACCTCTTTTCATAAATTATAGTCTCTAATTGCTATGAATAAATCTCCTATTTGTTCCTTATTTAATTCATCAATTATATCTAAACTATCGAAGTGTAAAATTAAAGATTTTCTTTTCTTTAATTCCATTGCATATTTTTAACAAATAAAAAACCTATGCGAATTGGGAGACTGGCATAGGTTTGTTTATGTTCTTTTTAACTAATGAACTCATATCTAATAGTCTCCCCAGACCAAATACGAATTCATTAGAACATCAGTTTATTTTAAAAGGAACAAGAGTATTATATTTATAAATACAATAAAAGCAAATAAAAAAGACACTGTTATTAAAAGTGTCTCTCTTAAAAGAAGTCACTGATTATCTTAATAGATACATTAATTCTAATTCTCTGTAAGTTTTCCAGTATTTATTTTCCACAAAGTCTGTGTATGTATCTCTTTCTGTCATAGACCAATTATTTACAAAAACTTTTATACTCTTTTTATAATGAAATTTAAAATATCTATTTGCAAACCATTCTTTACTTTCTTTGTATGTATTGAAAGTTATAAATCAAGCTGGATGATCAACTCCGTTTCATTTCATTCCGTGACAGTTTTTTTGAACAGTACATTTTTTTGACTTTCCATAATTAGATTCATAAGCATATATTAGAGTCATATAAGTTGCACATCTTACAGCTGGAACTTGTTCATATAGAAATTGTTTATTAATTCAGCTCTCTTTATAGGCTTTTTGGCATATTTCAAGCCTTTCTTGCCTAATATTGTTGCGAATAGCCTCTTTTTGCCCCTCTAATGCGTTTGTTTCTGAAATAGGTATCATTATAGCCAGTACTACAAAACAAAACCCCCATACGAGTAATATTTTTGTCATTTTTGGGAATTTCATAATAAATTTTTCGGTTAGAGTATAATCTTGTAAATATCAGTTTTTTATTAGCCATTTTTGTCTTTCACTATCAATAACTCAAGAAAGGTCAATAGTATTTTTTAAGTTTGTTTTAATATCGTGCATAATTTTGTTTTTATTTTTAAAGTTTTTTGTTTGTATCATTTTTATTCTTTTTTGATACATTTTAATTTTGCGACCAGTTGATCATGTGATCTTGGTTTATTTCTTTTAATTCTTTTTTTGTTTCTTCTATTATAAGGAAGTATTCAGATTCTGAAACTTTCATTTTTCATATAGTTCTCATTTTGTTTTTGTTTTAAAATATAATGTGTCTGTTGCAACTGACAATATAAGAATATCAGACTTTTTTAAATAACGCAAATTTTTGACACAAAAAAAAGAATGGATTAGTTATCCCCATTCTTTTTTCTTTTCGAGCAGTATTTCTAAAAGACTTAATATGTACGAACATTATATAGTTATATTTTTAAAATGCAACAAAAAACCCTATATACAATATAGAAACCTACGGAGTCCAGTATATAAGGAATTACTCTTGGTAAGACTTTTTAATATTTCCTAACATATATAAATATGCAAAGACATTATACTCACTTAAATAAATCTTCAAACTTTTTTTCCCATTTACTTTCTAGTCTAGCAAATCAAATTTCTAAGAGTGTCTTTACTTCTCCTTCTGTTAATGGTTCATCTCAAGATAAATCATTAAAAACCGTAGTATATCATTTAATTATTTCATCTTCTAATATTTTAGTATATTTGTTCATTGTTTTTTTATTATAAGGTAATCCGTTGTCTTGAAAATGTGGCATATCTGAACTCCATAAGTTATATCCCCAGTCTATTCAGTATTCACTAGCAACCTTTGCAACACTATTCCATAACTCAAAATCTGATGGGTATAATTCAGATCAATAGAAAGCTATATCTATAGCAAGTCCTTTTGTGTGCATTGATGTTAGTGTCCACGTAACTTTTGGAGTTTGGTTGTATAGATATTCTTGTCTTTCTTGTGACCTATAACCTTCTGTAACAAAAATATCTCCTACTCTTTCATCTTTTAGGAAGTCTTTTACTTTTTCTTTAAATGGGGAAGCTAATTTATTTAAGTCTCTATCAGTTTGATTTACTTTCATAATTCTTTTTTTGAATAATAAGTGTATATTGAGTTGGCTGTTTTCATTTTGAAGTCTGCAAAAGTTCTAAACGACTTTCCTTTGTACTCCTTTTTATTATTGAGGATAAATAATGTTTCTATTGACTCAGACCAATCTTCTTTGATATTCTTTTTTGCATAGTCTGTTACGTAAGCATTTTTATCATACTTTGTTAGTCACATTATATACAAAATTTTTACTAACTTACCGTTACTTATTAGCTCCCATAGAAGCCTGAAAATCTTTGGCATTTTATACCATATATGATGTCAATACTCATGTTCAAGTATTGATTCTTGTATTACAAGATCATGTTTAAAGAAATTATCATACAATGTTATTGTTTCGTTAGTCTTAGAGTATGTGCCATTTACAAAAGGCTTTCCTGGTTTCTCTTTTTTTCTAACTATTTCTAATCATTTATATTCTTTTAAATCTTTGTACATATTCTTTTATTTATTTGTTAATCTTTTATATGCTTTGTATATTGCATGAATCTTAAGTATAAACATACTAGGCTGTGTTATTTTTGATATAAAGAAGTCACATCAACTATCAATAGAGTCTTCTAAGTTTTTTATATCACAGTGTGCAGAATACACAACTATTGGGGAGTTTGTTTTTCCTCTAACCTCTTTCATTAGATCAAAACTCTTTTTCTCAAGTGATATATCAAATATATATACATCACATTCTATAAATTGAAAGGATGCTATACTAGAAAAGCAAAGACATTCATCTCACGTTTTCTCAAACTTCTTTACTATGTTTTGGGATAATTTTTCATTGTCTTCTAGTAGGCAAACTTTCATATTTATATAGTTATTAACAAAGACCTCTTTTTCTTTTTCTTAGAGGGTTTTTAGTTTTCTCTTCTTTTATTCTATCAAAAACTCATTTTGATTTTAATTTCAAAGGAGCCTTAGGTTTTACTGGTCATACTTTTGGTTTCTTTACTTTTACTTTTGTAGCTTTAGGTTTAGATCTAACTATAGTAATAGTTCTTGCTTTTGGTTTTTTAGTTGCCATATTATTTAATTTTTATGTTATCAATTGCGAGTCTTTCAGCTATCTTTTTAATATTAGCATGAATAACTACAATCTCAGAAGTAATATCTGTTATGTTTTTATTTAGTGTTGTTGTCCTAGTTAATAAAATTTGTTGTCTTGTTATTAATAATAATTGTAATAATAACACTATTGCGACAAGTATTGTAAACTTTTTGGTTGCACTCATAATAAATTAATTATTTATATAAACTCGAAGATCCTCCCACATTTGGTTTTGATAAGAGATCATCGTTGTTTGAATGTCAACTAATTTCATTGGGTTGGGCTGATCAGAAAATACTGAGTCATAGACTTCTTCAAGAAACTCTTCCATAGGAAAATTAGTCGCTATCCAGTCCCCTAAAGCCATTCTTCCGTCTACATTATACTGGTTTAAAGAGTTAACATAAACACTTGAAAGCCTTGTAAGCTCTGCCTTTATTGATTTCTTTACATTCTCTTCCCTATTTTTTAAATTATTCTTTTCAATCCTCCTTCTTATAAAGTCTATTTTATCAATAGATGCTGCTTTTACCATAGAGGCTGCAACTTCTACTGCTTGATCTTTAGAGAGTATTGTCTTTCATGCTGCCAATGCTACATGACGCATTAATTTATCATTTTGGTTTCTATTTTGGTACATAAACCAAATCAATACAGGGGCAAGTAGAGCTTCTTTTGCAAACTCTATTAAAACATTCTCTATCATATTTAAAATATAAAATAATAACTTTCTATACTATAACATTATTTATGGAAATTGAAAGCCTTTTTTCATACATTCGAGTCGCAAACAGAATATGCGTACATTATTAATACTATTTTTATAGCAGCAGTAATGACAAAAAGAGGATGTCTCCATATTTTACTCCATTTATAATTGAAGTGTAAACTTCTGTAATCGTCCATTAACGATATTGCTGAGTATTTTAACAATCCCCAGTTAGCTCTATGAAAATCTTTTTCATCTCATCATTTCCAAAATGATACATCATGTCTAGTAAAGTCTAAAAAATGAAAGACCTTAGTGAGGATATACCTCACTATAGGTCATTGCCATTCTGCTCAAACTCAGTTTACTATTAATTGATCTTCTAAAAAAGCAATGTCGCCTTTTGTATAGGAGCTATAAGGCTTCCTCATTAATTGTTTTTCTTTTTTTAGTGTTTGTTCATTAATTCTCATATTATTAGCTGATTATTAAGTATCTTTCATCTTCTCATTCTTCAATATTAGGCTCTTGAATAAGGAACTTCCCACTCTCTATTTCTTCTAGGTTGGTGTGCGTTCTAACCCAGTCCAACATCTCTTCTTTTGTTTTTAATTCAATAGAAAAAGATTGTGCCACATTCAACAAAGACGTTTTCAACTCCTCATGTGCTGGGGGAACTTGATGCTCTAATACTCCTGCGACTCTTAAATTCTTTATTCAAGGAGCAGTCTCTGCGATAATGCTTTCATCTGGGATAAACCTATCTCAGTCAGTCATTTTAGTTAAACCTGCCTCAATCATGTCAGAGTATTGTTTATCGTTATAGAAAGAAACATCTTGTCTATTTCCTCTGTCTGTGTATACTCTACGAAAAGTGAACCGTATTTTATTTGTAAACATAATGTATTTTATTAATTATAAATTTATTATTTGATCTAAAGTTAATCCTTGTCTTTCTATTCTATCTTTAGTAGTTCAATATTTTAAACCTAATTGTTCTGTCCATTGCTTTAATGTTTGAGTCTTTCAATTATATGTAATATTTATATTTGTTCTTTTATTATTTGAATTTATTTTAGGAGTTGTCCATCTGCAATTCTCTTTGCAATAGTTTCAATTATTATCAATCCTATCTAATTGTAATCATTCCTTATATCAATATTTCATATCTTCATAAAATTCTTCAAATTTTTTCCATTCACATATTATTCCACGACCTCAATAGTTTTCATAAGCATATTTATTTGGATTATTACATCTTTGATTAACTCAGTCAAATACCTTATATATTTTTGTTTTAGACATACCATGAGTCTTG
>JAAETO010000413.1 GCA_024228275.1 Arcobacter sp. | reverse complement strand
TTATTATTAGCAGACAAAAAAGTTCTATATATTAACTCTTATGGAAAAAATACTGCATCATATTTAACACAAATCAAAGCAGTACAACATATTTTTAATAAATATAAATATATTACATTAAAATCTATACATATGAATTCACATAATATTAAGTATGAAAAAGATTTTAATGTTGTTGCAGAAAAGATAAAGAACTATGTTTATAAATGGCAACCTGATATAATTATTGCAAGTGATGATAATGCTAGTAATTATATAATAAAGAAATATTTTAAAAATAAAAATATTCCAATAATATTTATTGGTGTTAATTGGGATATCAAAAAATATGGTTATCCATATAAAAATCTAACTGGACAAGTTGAAGTTGAAGCAATAAATGAGCTTGTTAAAGCCTTAAAGATATATGCAAAAGGTTCAAAAATTGGATTATTAACTGCAGACACTAAAACGGACAGAAAAACATTAAAATACTACCAAGATCTATTAGGTATTAAATTTGAAAAAATTAAATTTGTAAAGAACTTTGATTCTTGGATTCACGAATATAAAAAAATACAAAAAGAAGTAGATATTCTTATATTTAGAAAATACTCTGGAATTGATGGTTGGGATCCACATATTGCAAAATATGTAGTAGAAGAAAACACAACTATTCCAACTGGTAGTATTTCAGGAAAAATGGACTCACTTGTATTAATGAATTATAAAAAGGACAATTCAGAGTTTGGAGAATATGCAGCAAGAACAGCAGTAAAAGTGTTAAATGGTTATCAAATAAATAAAATACCAATTACCAAAAACTATAGAGTTAATGTTAGTTTAAATATGACTTTAGCTAGAAAGCTTAAGATACTATTTCCAATAGATTTACTTGATACCTCACTTTTAGTTAAATAAAAATAATATTTTTTTTGGTTATTAACATTGTGTTCAAAATATTTCGTTATACTTCTTTAATTAATTAAGGAATTTTTATGTTAGAACAATTAGATAAACAATACGTTTTAAATACATACCCAAGAAACTACGTTAATTTTAAAAAAGGTATTAATGCAACACTATTTGACGATAGAAAAAAAGATTATATCGATTTTACTTCGGGGATTGGCGTAGTTGCCGTTGGACATGGAAATAAAGAAGTAGCAGATGTTATTTATGAACAAGTAAGTAATATAACACATATTTCTAATCTTTTCGCAATTGAGCCTCAAGCAATACTTGCTGAAAAGTTAAGTAAATTAAGTGGAATGGATATTTCCACATTTTTTGCAAACTCTGGAGCAGAAGCTAATGAAGGCGCTATAAAAATTGCAAGAAAATATGGTCAAACTAAGTTTAATAGTAAGAAATATAAAGTAATTACACTTGCAAATTCTTTTCACGGTAGAACTATTACAACTGTTAAAGCAACTGGCCAAAAAAATATGCATACTGATAATTTTGCACCTTATCCTGAAGGCTTTTCGTATAAAAATGATATACAAGATATCTATAGTTCTATTGATGATCAAACTGTTGCTGTTATGATTGAACTTATCCAAGGAGAAGGAGGCGTTCAAGATTTAGATAAAAAAGAAGTTCAAAATCTAGCTAAGTTCTTAAAAGAAAAAGATATTTTATTAATAATTGATGAAGTACAAACTGGAGTTTATAGAACAGGAGAATTTTTAGCTACAAATTTATATGAGATACAACCAGATATTATAACGCTTTCAAAAGGTTTAGGAGGAGGTGTTCCAATAGCTGCAATTATGACTATACACAAAGACATATTTGAACCAGGAGACCATGGCACTACATTTGGAGGAAATTACTTAAGCACTACAGCAGCTTCAAAAGTACTTGATATTCTTAAAGACTATAAAGAAAAAGGTTTATTAGATGAATCTATTATTTATTTTAAAAATAAACTATCAAAGCTTTACAATGAAAATAAGCACTTATTTACTAGTGAAGTAGGATTAGGTTTTATGAGAGGTCTTCGCGTTAAAGATGAAGATACTTTAAATAAAATTATTAAAAATTCTTTTGAAGAGCAAGTCCTAATTTTAAGAGCAGGTAAAACAACTTTAAGATTTTTACCTCCATTAACAATTACAAAAGAAGAAATAGATATAGGATTTGAAAGACTATCAAAAGCAATTTATAAAATTAAATAATATTTTATGTATTATATTATTTTATAATAATTATATCAATTACTAAGAAATAAGAAATACATGTTTTTTAGTATATATTTTAAATATATACTAAAAAAACATATGCTAACATTGATTATGAAGAATAACATTAAAGAAACTAAACTCATAAAGTGGGTTATTGTATATGCAATAATAGGGGTTTTACTTACATCATTTATATTAACCAATATATTTATTTCATCTAAATATAAAGCAAATGAAAGTGAAGTAGCTATTATAAAAAAAGATCATATATTTAATTTAAAAAATATTATAAAAGAGAGAATTGATATTCTTGCTCTGAAGATAAATAGTTTTTACGAAAATGAAATTGATAAATCAAAAAACAATTTAAAAGAAAAGTTAGATATTGCACATAAAGTTATAGAAAATATCTATGAAAATAATAAACATTTAAATAAAATTGAATTACATAAATTAATAAACCTCAAAATCAAAGAATTAAATTTTTTTAAAAATAAAGATGGATATTTTTTTATACGTAAGTTAAGTTATATAAAAAGACAAGATAATAGAAATCAAGAGAGTTACGATAAAATTGAATTTATAAAAGAATTCAAGCCTTTAAATATATATATTGGTATGAAATTATATACAGAAAATATAAAATCAGTTGCACATGACGAAACATTAAAATTTATTTCTAAAATTAAATATATAGATAATAGTTATATATTTATTATTAGTAAAGAGGGGGAAATATTATTTCATAAAAACAACAAAATTGTTAATGTACCTATTGAAAAGCTTGATATAGAAATACAAAAAACAATTCATAAAATAATGAAAATAAAAAATGAATCTAAAAATGGTAAATATGTAAAATATAATCAACCAAAAAGTTTATTTAATGACACCTCAGAATTAAAAAAAATCTCTTATGTTAAGCATATAGATATTTACAACTGGATAATTGGAACAGGCATTTATACACATAAATTAAATCAATATATAAATAAAAAAAATAGCTTATTAAAATCAAGACTTGTTGAAGATATAAGAAAAACAATTATGATATCTTTAACAGTGAGTATAATAATAATTATTATACTTTTAACTATTTCAAGAAAAATTAATAATTCATTTAGATATTATTCTCAAAAAGAAAAAGATAATCATGATGAATTAACTAAATTAAATATTCAATTAGAAAAACAAGTTGAAAAACAAGTTAATGAAATAAGAAAAAAAGACCTTATATTAAATCAAAAATCTAAACTCACGTCAATGGGAGAGATGTTAGGGAATATTGCCCATCAATGGAGGCAACCGTTATCTGCAATTAGCACTCTTGCAAGCGGAATAAGGGTACAAAAAGACATGGGTTTAATTGATGATGAACAGTTAGATAAAGATTTAGCAGGTATTGTAGATACTACAATAGTCTTATCAAATACTATAGATGATTTCAGAAATTTCTACTCTCCAAATAAAGAAAAAAACTATTTTGAATTAAGTAATACAATAAATAAAGTTTTAAATTTAATATCTGTAAATATAAAAAATCTAAATATAGAACTTATAATTAATGTAGAAAATATCAAAATATTTTCATTTGAGAATGAACTTATTCAAGTATTATTAAATCTTTTAAATAATGCTAAAGATGCATTATTTAAAATAACTGGGACTAGATTAATTTTTATAGAAAGTATAAAAACAAATAATCAATTAGAAATAAATATCTACGATAATGCAAAAGGAATAGATAGTAATATTATAGATAAAATATTTGAACCTTATTTTACTACAAAGTTTAAATCTCAAGGGACAGGAATTGGTTTATATATGACAAGGAATATTATAGAATCAAGTTTAAATGGAAGAATAGAAACTTCAAATAAAACATATATATATAAAGACAATAAATACTCAGGAGCCTTATTTAATATAAAACTCCCTAAATTAGAAGATTAAACGTAACAACTAATTAAACCTTCTTTTTAAATGATAAACTTAAATAATATTCAATTTCAGACTCTGTTAAAATCTTTATTGTATTAGTACTTCCTGGCATACCAACAGGATAACCTACTGTGGCAACATATGGTCCTTCTTTATTAAGTAATCCCCTTTCATGAAGTTCTACTAACATTTTTTGGAACATTCTTGAAGCCTGAGACTCTTTTATTATTGATATGGGATTTACTCCCCAAATAGCACATAAACTATTCAAAACCTTTTTTTTGTGAGTAAAAGTATATATAGGAGTTTTAGGTCTATATCTTGAAATTTTCATTGCTGATTTTCCAGAACTTGTAAGTGCTAAAATTCCTTTTGCATTTAAATCATCTGCTAACTTTGTTACAGCCGATTGAATAACATCAAATTTATCTTGATATTTTAATTTATCTTGTTTATCAAAATGATATATTTCTTCTGTTTTTGAAATAATATTACTCATAGTATCTACAACATTTACTGGATTATCCCCTATAGCACTCTCTTCACTTAACATAACAACATCAGTACCATCTAAAACTGCATTTGCAACATCTGATATTTCTGCTCTAGTAGCTCTTTCATTTTCTGTCATAGACAATAACATTTGAGTTGCTGTAATTACAGGCTTACAAGCAGCATTAGCTTTTTTTATCAAACTTTTTTGTATTGTTGGAACTTCATAATAAGGAACTTCAATTCCCAAATCTCCTCTAGCAACCATTAAGCCATCACTAACCTCAATTATTTTATCAATATTTTCTACAGCATCAAATTTTTCTATCTTGGCTATTAATTTTCCTTTATAATCTCCTAATAATTCTCTAGCATGAACTATATCTGTTTCATTTTGAACAAAAGAAATTGCAAAATAATCTACTTTATTTTTAACACCCCATGAAATATCTTCTTTATCTTTTTTAGTAATTACATCAATATCAATTACTGTATTAGGGAAATTTACACCCTTTCTCGAACTAAGAGTTCCATAATTTTCAATTTTAGCTTTTATTTCATCCCCTGTTTCAATTACTTTTGCTCTAATTATTCCATCATAAAGATATATATATTCATTTAATTTTACCTTTTCAAGTAATTCGGGATAATTAATTGATACTACATATTTTTTCTCATCTTCTTTATAGCCTATTATTTCATCTTTTAAAAAAGTTAAAATATCACCTTTTTTTAAGTCAAAAGGTTCTTTTAATTCTCCTACTCTAACTTTAGGACCTGAAATATCTTGTAATATTGCGACAGAAGTATTTAAATTACGCATTGCAAGTCTTATATTTTCTAATGTATTTAAATGATATTCATGACTTCCATGAGAGAAATTGAGTCTAAACATATTTGCGCCAGCTTTGATTAAACCTTCAATAATTTGAACAGTATCACTAGCTGGTCCTAAAGTTGCCAATATTTTTGTTCGTTTTTCCATAGACTTCTCCTTTAATTCTAAAAAATTATTATATAAATAATTATATCTAAAACAATTTACATTATTGTTACTTATTTAATTACACAATTTATACACTAGTACAATGTTATAATTAAATAAAAAAAGAGATGAAATGAAAAAAGAAATTTTTAAAAAAATCGCAATAATTGTTTTAATTACTTCACTATTCGCTGGATGTGCGAGGCAAGTTAATCACACTAGAGGAAACGCTTCAAATACTCAAACTGGTGCAATTATTGGCACTATTTTAGGTGCAGTAATTGGTGCAAGTACAAAAGGAAAAAGTAAAAGGAAAAGAGTTCTACTTGGTGGTGCTATTGGCGCGGCTATTGGTGGAGGAATTGGTTATACTATGGATCAACAAGCAAAAGAGATGGCTGATAAATTAAATACTAATGTTAATAATAACCCAAATGCAGCTTTAAATCCTAATAATGATTTAATAGTCTCTAATACAGATAAATACGTAAAAATAATGTTAAGAGATGCCATGGTTTTTGAGACTAATTCCGCCGTACCAACAAAAGAAGCTTCAAGAAAAATTGAAAATATTTCTGATGTTTTAAAAAATTATCCGAATACTATTGTTCAAGTTGTTGGTTTTACTGATAGTAGAGGGTCTTATAAATATAACCAAAATCTATCTGAAAGAAGAGCTTCAAACGTAGGAACTACTATTTTTAATAGTGGTATAAAAAATAATATATTCTCCAAAGGGTGTTCTTACAACAAACCAATAGCACCTAACACTTCTAAAGAGAATATGGCACTAAATAGAAGAGTTGAAATATATTTATATTCTAATCAAAACGAAGTATTAGATTCCTGCTTAGAAAATATATAACTAGGGCTTATAAAACCCCTTGTTATATAAATATTTTAAATAACTATAACTAAACTTTTTTTAGATAAACTTTCAAAATGAATTCAAAAAAACAAAAATTTAGTAATTATTTTAACAATTGGTTATATGCTGACAATGGATATTATTCAAATTATAAAACAATAGGTAAAGAAGGTGATTTTTATACCTCTGTATCTACTTCGACATTTTTTGGTGGTAGTATAGGTAAAAGAATAGTAGACTCTATAAAAGAAGGTAAGCTTCCAAAAAATGCTACTATTGTAGAAATAGGTGCACATCACGGGTACTTATTAGCTGATATAATACAATTTATATATACTCTTAACAAAAACTTATTAGATACCTTAAATTTTGCAATAGTAGAGAGGTATCCTAGCTTACAAAAACAGCAAAAAGAGTATATAAACGGTTGTTTTGGAGATGTTATAAAAATAAAACATTATAATGATATTTCTGAACTAAAACTATCATCAGCATTCATAGTTGCAAATGAAATTTTTGATGCATTTCCATGTGAGTTAGTTTATACAAAAAATGATATTCTTCAAATGGCATATGTGAAAGATCATAAAATAGAGTTTGAAAACTGTAATGATAATAGTATTATAGAACATTGTAAAAAATATAAAATTACAAAAGGTGAAGTAGCTATTGGATATGACGAATTTATAAAACATATTTGTACAAATATAAAAAAGTTTGAATTTATAACTTTTGATTATGGAGATAAACTACCAAGAAATGACTTTTCAACAAGAATATATTCTAAACATGAAGTTTTTCCAATTTTTGAAGATAACTTAGATTTAAAAAAATATTTTGCCTCTACGGATATAACATATGATGTATATTTTAATCATATAATTGATTCTTTTAAAGATAATAATATCAAGGATATCAATTTTAAAACTCAAATGCAAGCATTAATTGAATTTGGCGTAATTGAACTACTTGAAATATTAAAAGAAAACAGTAGTGAAACTATTTATTTAAAAGAGTCTCAGAAAGTTAAAACTTTAATAGAACCTACTGGTATGGGAGATAGATTTAAAATATTACAAGTTTATAAGAAAGTTTAGTACAAACACTTTTAATAAGTATTTACACTAAACTTCTTCTAAATTGTTATACTCTTCATCTGTAAAAATCCTTGATATTGTTAAGAATTGATAACCTAGATCAATTTCTAAAGAAAATGAATTTCCAAAGGCTGCTTTTTCTTCTTTAACATCAACAGTTATATGAGAGTGTTTAAAATATTCAAACTGATCTTTATCTATAAAAAATTCTACTCCACATATTTCTCCTAATTTTACATTTCTAGAAGGTACATAAAAATCACTTTTTGCATAACACATTGGAGCTGTTCCATCACAACATCCTCCACTTTGATTAAATACTAATTCACCATTTTCTTCTTTTAATCTTTCTATTACATTAGAAGCTTCTTTTGTAACAGATAGTCTTTTAGTACTCATAATTATCCTTTCTAAAAAAAATGCATAGAAGTATCCTTCTATGCATTTTATAATTTTTTATTTTAAACTATAATTCTAGAAAAATCCTAAAGCATTTTTGCTATACGAAGTTAAAATATTTTTAGTATGTCTGTAAGAGTTTAACATCATCATATGAGTTTCTCTACCAATACCTGATTTTTTATATCCACCAAATGATGCGTGAGATGGATACATATGATAACAATTTACCCAAACTCTTCCAGCTTCAATTCCTCTAGAAAATTTATGTAATTGGTGTGCATCTCTTGACCAAACACCTGCTCCAAGTCCATAAATAGTATCATTGGCAATTTCTAATGCTTCATCTTCATTTTTAAAAGTTGTTACAGAAAGAACTGGTCCGAAAATCTCTTCTTGGAAAATTCTCATTTTATTATGTCCTTTAAAGATAGTTGGCTTAATATAATTTCCATTTGGATAAAGATCATTATTTAATGCTTCTCCACCAATTAAACACTCAGCACCCTCTTCTTTACCAATTTTAATATACTCTAAAATTTTCTCTTGTTGAGAAGTTGAACACTGAGCACCCATCATACAAGAAGGATCTAAAGGATCTCCTAATTTAATAGCTTTTACTCTTTGAAGTACTCTTTTCATAAATGGCTCGTAGATTGACTCTTGAATTAATGCTCTAGAAGGACAAGTACAAACTTCACCAGAGTTAAATGCAAATAGAACTAACCCTTCAATTGCTTTATCAAAAAATTCGTCATCTGCATCCATAATAGATTCTAAGAAAATATTTGGAGATTTCCCACCTAACTCTAATGTTGAAGGAATTATATTTTCAGTTGCATATTGCATAATTAACTGACCAGTTGTAGTTTCACCTGTAAATCCAACTTTTTTGATATCTGGATGAGTTGATAAATACTTACCGATTTTTCCACCTGCACCATTAATAATATTAACAGTACCTTTTGGAAGGATATCAGCAATTGTTTCCATTAATAATAAAATTGACATTGGAGTTGCACTTGCTGGTTTCATTACAATACAATTACCAGCAGCTAATGCAGGTGCAAGTTTCCAAGCTGCCATTAGAAGTGGAAAATTCCAAGGAATAATTTGAGCGACTACACCAAATGGCTCATGAACTTCTTGAGAAATTGTATTTTCATCTAAGTCAGAAACTGTTCCAGACTCTGCTCTAATAACAGATGCAAAATATCTAAAATGATCTACAACTAAAGGTACATCTGCTGCCATAGTTTCTCTAACTGCTTTTCCATTATCTAAAGTTTCTGCTATAGCTAAAGCTTCTAAATTAGCTTCTATTGCATCTGCAACTTTATTTAACATTGTACTTCTTTCAACAACTGTAGTATGTTTAAAAGATTCAAATGCTTTATTTGCAGCTTTAATAGCTAATTCTACATCGTCTTCATTTGATCTAGGAATCTTAGTTAATACTTCTCCATCAACAGGAGAAATATTATCAAAATATTCTCCACTTCTTGGAGCAATCCACTCACCATTGATAAAATTTTCATATTGTGCCTTATAAGTAGGCTTTGCTATAGGTGATACTTTTTCTTCCGTTGACATTGTTCTTCCTTTTTAGTTATTTAATTTTTTCATAATGAAAGTTTACTCTCATTTTATAGC
>JAAETO010000412.1 GCA_024228275.1 Arcobacter sp. | reverse complement strand
TATTATATCAAATGGAGATGCAAATGTTTTTGGAATGGCTACACTTGTTGTAGAACTAATAGATCAAAAAAACCTTTGGAATGAAATCGAACTTATTTCTCTTCCTGGTGTTACTTCATTTTTAGCAGCTGCCGCAAAAGTTGGTGCTCCTGTATCTCAAGATTTTGCAATTATATCTTTATCAGATAGGTTAACAGATATTAATATGATTGATAGAAGAGTCAAAGCAACTTTAGAAACTGAAAAAAGTGTATAGTAGATGTATTATGAGCTTGCCCTATTTTCATATTTAATTGATTTAATTTTTTTTATTAGCTATTTTCTTAGTTTAGTTGATAATATTTTTTTTCAAGCATTACTTTGTTCTTTTGCAATATCTTCAAAAATACTATATGAGAGCGTAAAAAACGTCATAATATCTAGCGATCCAAAATTAGCTGTTTCTATGTTAGTTAGTAGAGATACAAAAGATATGAGCTCTAGTGATGTTATAAAGCTATAAATACACTAGATTCAATGGTTGGATATA
>JAAETO010000411.1 GCA_024228275.1 Arcobacter sp. | reverse complement strand
TTGATGATATTCTTGCCTTTGTATCAAATTTATTAACAACAAAAGCTTTTTCCTGAGCCATTAGTATTGATGATGTAACTAATAAAATGCTCAATAAATATTCTTTTGTCATAATTCAGTCCCTCTTTATTTTATCTCGTTATATTTCTTCTTATAACGCCTTTAAAATAAGCCCCCGCCCATAAGAGCAATGACTAACACAAAGACGAATGATTTATTTTAAAGAGCAGTTTTATTTTGCTTCAGCAAAAACTGCGACTTCCTTTATTCGATTGAGCTAGCTTTTATTACAAACTTAAGTAAAACTTATTAACCCAAACTTAAACAACCCGCCAAACTAAGCAACAGCGGTCGGCTTGATTTTTTTGGTTAGCTAGCATTTAATTTTATTTTTAAGATGGTCAAATTTATGAGTATTAACAAACCTTTCTTTTATCAAACTTTCTTCGATACCTAAATCTTTGTAATATTCACTGAACATAATTAATTTCATAGCTTGCTTTAAATAGTGTAGTTCAATAAATACTCTAGTATCACTTATCCTTGGATTGCTATGAGTATAATCATTTCTATATTTCTTGATTTTTTTTGAAAATTTGGGTTTGCTTCTAATTTTTAAAAGCGGATTAATTATTTTTCTTGATCTTTCAAATAGATTTGAAACTCTATCTACAAAATAAATTTCTGTTGATTCCAAATAATCTCTATGATATGCTTCTAATGATTTAGATAAACTTAAAAATTTATCCACACTTGTAAGGTTTAATTGATAAATTTCATTAAATAGAGGCAAGGAGGAAGTAGATCTTTTAACTTTGTCGTAATACCATTTTTTTAATATTTTATCAAATTTGTCTGCAATAATATAATTTGGGAACAAAAAATCATCAGGGTAAAGTTTTTTATAATTTACTTTTCGTTCAGTTGACTGGATAAATAGACCAACATCTATATTATATGGAAATTCTTTTAATGGTAAATTTAATGTTATCTCATTCGTTTTGGAATTTGTATATGTTAGCAAAGTCAACAAATCAACAAAATGATAAACATCATCTACTATATCATTAAAGAATTTTTCCCTTTTATACTTAAAGTTGATATATGATAATTGTTTAATATATATATCTTTTTGTACTATTGAGTGTTCCAATTCTGCTGGCAAAAAATCAAAAGAAATTTTAAAATCTGAATTAATATCATGGTTAATTGGAGGAGGAGTTTTATATTCAATAGTAATGTTCTTATAATCCTTCGACTCTTTTATATTAAATGATTCAGATTTATTAATCCACTCATCGAAATGTAAGGCAATTATTCTTGCATGCTTAAATCTTAATTCGTTCTTACTGTAGAAATTAGCACCAGTAAATAAAAATATTGAACAATATTTATTTGTAAATATTCTATTGAAGTTTTTGGAAATATTTATACACCGATATAAAGTTATATAACCTTTTGTTTCAACTTGACCTAAAATGATTTCATATTTCTGATTGTCAGGATTAAAATTCCCAAATATTTCTAATTCTGTTCCATTCTCTGGGTTAAACGTAATAATTCCAGAAACGCTTTTCTTGGGATTCTCTGGTAAGTAGAAATGTCCTTTATAACTAAATTGTGAATTCATATTTTTTGCTAGCTAACGCCTGTTATGTTAAAACACAACCATTAATTAAGTTTTTTCCTTCCACCAATATTTTGGTGGTTTATATTTTTTTAGAAGAAGTTGAACACCCTGTTATTCGTCATCAAAGTGACAGTTATCTATACGTTTAATAATATGGGCT
>JAAETO010000410.1 GCA_024228275.1 Arcobacter sp. | reverse complement strand
TCAAGTGCTTTAAGAATGAGTAATATTAAAAACTATAAAAGAAGCAATGAATAACGAGGGTTTTATCGAATTAGAACTGTTACAAAAAGAAGAGATGGATAATTTTAGATTTAAAAAATTTTATATTCAAATGAATTGAAGATTTATTGATGATGCAAAAACTGAAAAAACAGCATTAAAAAAGTTTGAAAATTTTAAAGTAAAACATAACCTTATAAATAAATGAAACTAGAACTAGAAAAATATTTTGAAAAACACATTAATAATGATGATTACACTATCTCTTTTGATGTTTGAGATATAGTTAGAATTTATGAAAAAATACCTAATCTTAGTGGTTATCAAAAAGCTTTAGTATATCAATCTAGGTGTGAGGTATTATATAAAAATAAAGAATGAATTATTAACTTTTTTAATTAATAGATATAACAAATGAAACACTTAAAAATAACAGACCAAGAAACAATAGATAATATAGAGAAGTTAAAACTAATCTATAATTTAAAAACAGATACTAAATTAATAAAACATTTACTTTACTTAGAAATGACAAGACAAAGTAATTAATTTATAACTAATAAAGACTATGAAACTAATAAATTGAGAATGTTTAGAAGAAATGGATAAATTAATAGAGCAAGGAGTAAAAGTTGATGCTATAATTACAGACCCTCCATATTGAACTACTGCATGTAAGTGGGATAGCGTTATTGATTTTAATGAAATGTGGCTAAGATTAAATAAGCTTATAAAGCCAAATGGTGCAATTGTGTTGTTTGGTAGTGAGCCGTTTTCAAGTGCTTTAAGAATGAGTAATATTAAAAACTATAAATATGATTGGATTTGGGAGAAACAGCAAGGGGCAAACTTTGCTAATGTAAATTATCAACCCTTTAGAGTTAGTGAAACTATTTCTATATTTGGAGATTTCGCAACCTCCTTTAATAAGAAAAAGCCAAAAAATTACAACCCTCAAAAGACAGAAGGCACTCCATATTCATGTACTTCAGGGAAGCAAAAACACGATACTTTAAGGGAAGGAAGTGCAAAAAATGGGGGATATAAAACAGTAAATGATGGATTACGACATCCTAGAAATATTATAAAATTTAACCATGATAAGTCAAAACAACACCCAACCCAAAAACCAGTAGCACTTATGGAATATCTAATTAAAACATACACTAATGAATGAGAAACAGTTTTAGATTTTACTATGTGAAGTTGAAGCACAGGAGTTGCTTCTAAAAACACTAACAGAAACTTTATATGAATTGAAATGGATGAGAATTATTTTAACATAGCTAAAGAAAGAATTAATAATTTATAACTAATAAAGATAATGAAAGAAATAATAATACCGTGAATGATGTTTATAATTTTATTATTTGCACAATTTACATGACAATCAGAGGAAACAAAGGCTATATATTATATATGATTAATGATAGTAATTTCTATATTTTTAACTAATAAAGATAAATAACTATGGAAGAAATAAAGAAATGAGATTATTATAAACTACATTCAAATGATAGAATTGCATTTAGTATAACACCAGATTTTATAGAAATAGATGAAGTATATACAATTAAATGATGGTTTAAAGAAATAAAGATGTGTTCAGTATTTAAAAGACCTTATTTATATCCTAGATTATATAAATATTCTGATATAGAAAAAAATATTATATGTAAAATAGATAAGGAAGAATATAATAAATATAAGAAATAAAATGTTAAAAAGTATTTAAAGCATAATTAATAATAATTTATAACTAATAAAGATAATGAAAGAAATAACAATATGAAATAAAAAAATTTCATACGCCCAATACATGAATGAGTTTTGAAATCATGACTTGAACTATTATTACAATAAAAGACAAAAAGTGAAATAGGATAGAATATCCAATAATTATGCCTATTACAGCTCGCCCTATGAGTGATAATCTAATGGATTGAACAAATGAGCCAACAATAGCAGAAATGGAGAAAGTTTTAATGGAATTTAATGAGCCTTTTTAATTACTAACTATATAACTATGGAAGAAATGATATATGTAGCAAGTCCTGCTGAAATAAAAGCAGGGAAAACCATTTATTGAACGGCTATAATAAATGGAAGAGCTGCTTGATTTAAAGTTATAGAAAGTCAACCTATGCCTGAAGAAGAAAAACCAGTAGAACATCCTTTTAAAAAGTTTAAATAACCATGTATAAAACAATCCTAATACAATACTATGAAATATGAACATAAAATAATAAAATCTAATGATAAAGCTATTTGAATACTACAAGAGGATTGATGGGAATTATGTGCAATATCAGATTGAAAAATGTATTTTAAAAAGAAAGAAACAGCTAGAAAGACTAAATCAAAAGAACCTCAAAAACCTATAACTACATACTTTTCAGAAACAACAGTAAAAGGACTATGTACATTTTATAAGGATTTAGAAGAGTTATACTTTGATTGGTTAAAAGTAAGAGCAGAAAGAGGGAAGTTTGCAGAATTTACAAGTGTTGCAGAAAAATCAGCATGGAAACAATTATGAAGCCACCCAAAGCTAGTTGCAAAACAAATGTTAGATAATGCTTGAGCTTCTTGTTATTGAAAAATATACCCACTTCAAGAACACGAAATTAGTAAAATAATGACAACAGTTAGAGAAGAAAGGAGAATAGAACAAGCCAAAGAAACTTGATTTACAACTGAAGAAGAAGAAAAACAAGCTAAGATTGAGAAAGCTAGAATTGAGGAAGTTATAAAAAACAATCCTCAGTTAGAAAAAGAAGCTAAAGACCATGTGCTAGAAAAATTCTCATCACTTGCTCCACAAATGCAAGAAAAGATGATATTTACTAGAATAAGAATGTTAGCTAAGAATATAATTTATTAAAACTGAAAAAATGAGCAAGTTTAGATATTTAACAGATACTGAAGAAAAAAAAGAAGTTGAAGCTTGAAGATATACAGATGCTGATTGGAATAATTATTCTCTGTATAGATATGTAACTTATATAACTAACAATAAACTATGAAATTAATAAATTGAGATTGCTTAATAGAATCGGATAAAATAGAGAGTTGAAGTGTTGATTTAATACTTACTGATTTGCCTTATGGAACTGTAAAAGGTTTATGAGGGGATATTAAGAAGTATGAAAGGTTATCTAATAGTGATTGGGATAATGTTATAGACACTGATAAAATAATGCAGATAGCAAATAGAATATTAAGGAAAAATGGTAAAATGATACTAACTGCAAACCAACCATTTACAACAGAGTTAATAAGTAAGGCAATTCCAAACCTACCACATTGTTATAATATGTACTGGGACAAAATGCACTTTGCAAATTGTCTAGTAGCAAATAAAGCACCTGTTAGTTATATAGAGGATATTCTAGTTTTTAGTAAGAATCACGACTTTGAATGATTACACCCATTAAGAGAATACTTTAAAAAAGTAATGGATTATATTTGATTAAATTTAAAACAAATTAATACAAAACTTTGACATAGAAGAGCAGAACACACTTTTTATGTTAATAGTTCTCAATATTGATTATGTACAGAAAAAACATACTTAGAGCTAATAGAAGTATTTAGTATTGATAAAATGGAATGATTTAAAGAATTTGAAGATTTACAAGAAGTAGATAATAAGTTTAAAAATGAGTTTGCAAGCACTTTTAACCTCCCAGAATGACAAAAATATAAATCAAATATATTAAAATACAAAAAAGATTATACTTGATTACATCCGACTCAAAAACCAGTTGCACTATTAGAAGACTTAATAAAGACTTTTAGCAATGAAGGCGATTTAGTAGTTGATTTGACAATGTGAAGTTGAGGCACTTGAGTTTGAGCTAAAACCACTAATAGACACTTTATATGAATTGAAATGGATGAGAATTATTTTAATATAGCAAAAGAAAGAATATGAAAGTCTGACCAATCTGAAGCCTAGATACAACTTATATCTGAGAAACTAAAAAACAACAAATCTTTTGAACAGATAGAAATTGAAAAGTAATATTAATTGATAAGCCTACAAGGCAAACAATGTAACATGCAAGAATGGAAATGTAAAAAATGTAGATCAATGAGTTTTATTGTCAGAAGAAGTGCATTATCAAATTCATCATTGAACAGATGGTAAAGGAAAACTATATAGAATGAAGTGTATTGAATATTTGTTAAAACTAAAATAATGAAAATAACACTACTTTGAGAGCCTAAATCTACTCAACATGTTTACAAAATAACTTGTAGAGGTAAATATGCTAGTATGTATATGAGTAAAGAGTGAAAAGATATAAAAGAAAGTTATAGACTTCAAGCTAGAGTACAAAAAACAGAGTTCTACGAATCTTTAGTAAGTGTTGAGGTATGTTTATACTTCTGAACAAAAAGAAAGGCTGATATAGACAATTTTAATAAGCTTTGGATGGATGCTTTAAGTTGAGAAGTTTATGAAGATGATAAGCAAATTCAAGAAATGTATATTAAGAAAGATTATTGTAAAGAAAATCCTAGAATAGAACTTAAATTTAAAGCCTATGATTAAAACAATAAATAAAACTAAAATCAAAATAGAACTAGAACCATATGGAGCATATTGAGATACATTTGAAAGATATATACTAAACTGATTAGAGAAGTGAAAGCATTGAGCTAAATTTATATATAAATGAAAGCTGATCTGATCTTGGTGTATACAACCAACTATTAAAAAATGATGGGAGCACAAATACTTCCAAATGTGTACTGATTTTTATATTAGATACTAAAGGCTTTGATTAGCCTTTTTTATTTATTCTATTAAAAAAGTATAAAAAAAGATAATAAAAGTTTGACTTTCAATTTAAAAAGAATATAATGTGTTTACAAGTTACAAGATAAACAGAAACAAAACAACTCGTTTAACCTCTGCTACTATCAAGTAACAAAGTAATATTTAATAAGTGAACTATGAAGAAAACAACAAAAGTAAATGAATGTTTACAATATATAGACAATAAAGAACTAACTCAATTAGAGGCGGATAGATTAGTATATGAATTACAAATGCTTAACTTTAATAAAGATGCTAACTAAAGAACAAAAAAAACAAGTAGCTTATAATGATTTAATGATTTCTACTTATAAATCTGAAGAACAAAAAAGAGCAATCGAAAAAGCTCAATCAGAAAAAGCAAGAGATAACTATTATAAATTATTAGAGAAAGCTAAGAATAAAAATCAAGAAAGAGTAATTAGAATAAATCACTTATATACTTCATTAAAAGTTAGTGAGATTACTCCTGAGATTGAAGAGAAAGAAGAAGAATTATGAATTTATTTACATAACAAATAAAAATGGAAACAAAAAACATATACCAAAAACTACTAGAAGTTAAAAAAGTATGAATTAAATTACAAAGAGATACTGACTGATATTGATATAAATATGCTACATTATCACAAATACAAGAAAAACTAAATGCTGAATTAGAAAAACAAGCATTACTAGTTATTCATTCCGTAGAAGATAATAAAGTAGTTACTAGAGTTATAGATACAGATTCAGAAAAATATGTTATTAGCGAAATACTTATGGCTGATGAATGAGCTAAACCACAAGATAAATGAAGTGAAATAACATATTATAGAAGATATAATCTATTATCACTATTAGATTTAGAGGTTGAAGATGATGATTGAAAAAAAGCACAAGAAAGTGTTTGAAAAATTAAAGAAAAGAAAACTTGGTATAATGACACTGAAAAACATATAAGTAAATGGGAAGATATGGTAGCTGAATGAAAAACTACTTGAAAAGAAATACTTGCAAAAGTTACAGCTAATTGAGTATGTATAAATTGAAAAGATAAAGAAACTATTTTAAACTTAGATAAATAATTTATTAGCTAATATAAGAAACTATGAAAAGATACTGATTAATGTTTTTAGGATTAAATATGTTTATAGGGGGAATAATTCTAATATTTATATATAAACAACCAATATTATTATTATTAGAACTTAATATGTCTGCGATTTGATTTTTTATATTAACTAAAGCATTGTATGATGATTTGAACTAAACCCCAAATACAAGAACATCTAAACAAACAAAAAGATGATGACTCTATATATGAGATAACAAAGAAACAAAAGAAATCTATTAGAAGTCTTGCTCAGAATAGATATTGGCATTGAATTATATGTAAAGTAATAAGTGATTGGAGTTGAGATGATACTGTATCAGTACATTATATGCTTAAACAAACCTTTAACTTAGAAACTACAACAAACCTGGATACAGATGAATTTGCTAATATGTGCAAAATAATAATAGATTTATTCAGAGAAAAATATGGAGTTATTATACCAACTCCTACAAGTGCAGAAGATATGGAAAACTTAGAAACTTATTTATTTTAACTAAACAAATATGGAAACAATTATTATGCTTACAATTATATTAGTAATATTTATACTAATTACAGCAAGATTAACTTATGTGGTTTATAGACAAGCAATTAAATTACAAAATAAGGATAAAAAATACAATGATAAAATGGATGAAGTAACTAAACAATACTTTCAATTTGATGAAGATATAGAAGAAGCTAACAAAGAAATTGAAACTTTAAAAAAACAAAGATATGATTTAAAACAAAGATTATGGTACAC
>JAAETO010000409.1 GCA_024228275.1 Arcobacter sp. | reverse complement strand
TTGATCATCTATTCTTCCTAAATATTCTATATTCCCATCTTCTAAATATTTTACTAAGTCTCCTGTTTTATACATTTTTGAATTACTATCTTTATCAAATGGGTTATTAATAAATTTCTCAGAAGTTAACTCTTCTTTATTTAAGTATCCACGTGCTAATCCATCTCCTGCTATATGTAACTCTCCAATTACACCTTTAGGTACTAAGTTATTGTTTTTATCTAGAATATAAGTTTGAGTATTGTTTATTGGTTTTCCAATTGGAATAGTGTTTTGACATAAATCAATATCTTTTATATTAAAATATGTTGAAAATACAGTTGACTCTGTTGGTCCATATACATGTATTAAATTCACTTTTGTTTTTAATGCTCTTCTTGTATGAGAAACAGAAATTTCTTGCCCTCCAAATAAAATAGTTTTTATACCTGATAATATATTTATTTTATTATCAACTATACTATTAAATAATGCTGTCGTAATAAAAAATATAATATTCTTATTTTGATTAACTATTTTTTCCATAGCATCTAAATCACTAGTATCTTTTATTAATAAAAGTTTCGCTCCATTACTAAAAGATGCAAAAATATCAAAAATTGAACCATCAAAAGCAAAATTAGATAATTGAAAAATTGTATCTTTATTTGTGATATTGATATAATTCTGACTTTTTATTATTCTATAAGCCCCTTCATGCTCAATTAAAACCCCTTTAGGAAATCCAGTTGATCCAGATGTATAAATAACATAAGCTAAGTTTTTTGAACTCATAGTTACATTTAGATTTTCAGAAGAATTTGAACTTACATCTAAAGTATCTATACAAATAATTTCACTATTTATATTTGTAAGAGTATCTTTTAACTCTTCTTGTGTTAATAATAGTGTTGCTTTTGAGTCTTCTAACATATACTCTATTCTATCTTTTGGATAAGATGGATCAACAGGAACATATGCTGCACCTGATTTTAAGATTGCTAATAATCCTATCATCA
>JAAETO010000408.1 GCA_024228275.1 Arcobacter sp. | reverse complement strand
ATTTCTAACTATTTATTCAAGGAACATTATATCACAATTAATATTTAAATACATTATTAAAAGACATAAAAAGTGTTCCTTTAATAATGTTTTTCATTACAAAATGTAATGTATTTAAAAAAATACTAACTTTTATACTATTATCCTTAAATATAAAATGTCCTTTTATCTCTGTACATCAAGATAAAAGGACAAAGTGTTCCGTTATTTGTTAGATATCTTGAGAATTCCGGGGACAGTATACCTATTTAACCACTTAGTCAATTGGAAGAATTCCAGGGAATTTTAATTTTTTAATATATTTCCATTTGATGAAACTTGTTAGCTTTCTTGTGCACTTGATTGACTTTATATAACACTATATTTTCTTTGTTCTTCAGGTAAATCATTAATACAATAGTTGATGTAATAAACATTGAATAAGAATGTATAAAAACCGCTCATTCTCAAATCAATTTTATGAGTGTTAAGTGCATATTTTTGAAGTGACTTTCTCACTCTAAATGCCCAAACTATATATAAAACACTTGATGCTATTATTAAAATTGCGCTCAAAACATCCATGACTACTACACCAGTGTCTGCAAAAGCCCCACCAAGTCCAACACAAACAGCAATACAAATAATGTAAGTATCTGTTGCAGTAGTTGTTGCTGTAGTTTTATCAATAACTTTATAGTTGATTAAAAGCCAAATTATTGAATAAATACCTGCTGTTGCTATTGTTAATAATACGAAGTTCATTGTTTTAGTATTGATCTGATTTTTAAGATCGTTGATGTCTAGCATTTTATTTCCTTTATTTAAAAAATCTTTTTGAATGTCTAATTAACATGTAAATTAATTATTGAGGACAATATGTCTAAATAACTTTATTTATCTTGATAAAAGAACACAAATACTTTTTATTATCATAAAGTATTGTGATACTTTATAAAAATTATTTTTTCAAAAAATATTCTACAATATTATTATAAAAATTAACTTAATATTTTAAATAAACTTTAATATATCCATAATTATCGACTAATATAACAAAATAAATCATATTGACACTAAATAAATATTATTAACTTCGTGTAAATATAAAAGATTATTTTTACTTGTAAATAATTTTATAAATAATAAAATAAAATGAATATAATCATATCATTTTTTGATATAATTATTGAAAGTAAATAAAAAAGTTGATTAAAAAAACAAATAAATAAAAGATGCTTACTAAAGCTCCACAACCCTCTCAAACATCTCCTTAATCTCCATCTCATGACTTATCAAAAATATCTGCCTATACTGTTCTTTTATCATATGAAAGGCTTCTAAGATTTGCATACGTCTTGCTTCATCTTGGCTTCCAAATACTTCATCAAAAGCTAAGAACCCTACTCTACTTGCACCACTTAGTTCTCCTAGTGTTTTTGATATAGCAATTCTTAGAACTAAGTTTGCTAGGTCTATTTCTCCACCTGAAAATCTTTCTATTGGATATTTTTTTCCTTCATCGTAGATATAGAAGTCAAAATCATTTGATACTTCTATGTGTTGGTATTTACCT
>JAAETO010000407.1 GCA_024228275.1 Arcobacter sp. | reverse complement strand
TCGACGACGACGATCCGCCGGTGATCGAGGCGTCGAAGACCGCGACGCTTTTGACCGACGCCGACGGCGACGGCGTGCCCAGCCCGGGCGACGAGATCGCTTACGACGTCGTCGTCGCCAACACCGGCGGCGGCACGGCGACCGCGGTGGCGCTCAACGACCTGATTCCGGCGCACACTCAGATCCTGGCCGGCTCGGTGGTCACCACCGCCGGCACGGTGGACAGCGAGGATCCGGTCCAGGTCAGCCTCGGCGAGCTGTTGCCGGGGGCCTCCGAAGCGGTCGCCTTCGTGGTCACCGTCGATGCACCGATCGCCGCCGGCGTCACCGAGATCGCCAACCAGGGCACGGTGACCAGCGACCAGCTGCCGGCGGTGCTCACCGACGATCCAGCCCTCGGCGGCGACACCGACCCAACGGTGACCGCGATCACTTCGGCGCCGGCCCTGGCGGCGGAGAAGACCGCCACCCTGGCGATCGACGCCGACGCCGACGGCGCGGCCTCACCCGGCGACACCCTGGCCTACACGGTGACCGTACGCAACACCGGTAACACCTCGGCCACCGGCGTCGCACTGATCGATCCGATCCCCTTCGCCACCACCGTGGTCGCGGGCTCGGTGACCGCCACCGCCGGCACGGTGGACGGCGAGGATCCGGTGTCGGTGACTCTCGGCGAGGTCGCGGGCGGCGCGGTCGTGACGATCGAATTCCAGGTGACGATCGATGATCCGATCGCCGCCGGCACGGCTGCGATCTCCAACCAGGGCACCCTGATCTCCGCCGAGCTCGACGACCTCTCGACCGACGATCCGTCCCTCGGCGGCGACGCCGACCCGACCGTGTTGGTGATCTCCGCGGCGCCGGTGCTGGCCGCCGAGAAGCCCGCCCCACTCTTCGCCGACCACGACGGCGACGGCATCGCCTCGCCCGG
>JAAETO010000406.1 GCA_024228275.1 Arcobacter sp. | reverse complement strand
TTCTCTAATATAGTATAACCATGATGCCTGTTGCTATGATTGTTTCCATGTGCGCATTTACTCCTAATGTTAAACCACCTACTAGTTTCAAATATTATGGAGATATTAAGCCTCTAAATTATTTTGATCCTCTTAATTTTTTAACTCCAACCAAATCTAATGAAAAAATTAGTGATGAAGCTATTAAATATGTAAGAGAGGCCGAACTTCAACATGGACGTATGGCTATGCTTGCTAGTGTAGCTTTTCCTATCATCGAAAAAACAATGGATAAAACAATTGCGATTGACTATCTTAGTGATAATGATCTTCTATATCAATCGCCATTTTGGGTAGGTATGTTTGTTTTTGAAACAGTTCGCATGGCGGTTGGATGGCAAAATCCTTTTTTTGCTAAAAATAAATCAAAGGCATTTCGTCTAAAAGAAGATTATCAACCTGGTAATGTTTTTGGATATGATGTTGATAAAGTAACTGACTTTCTATATGAAAGCGAGCTTAGTAATGGTCGTATTGCTATGCTTGCGGTTGCTGGTATTATGGGTAGTGAACTTCTTACTGGTCAATCATTTTTTTAAATATAAGATTATTTAATATAAATTAAATATTTCTTCAAAATTACTAAAAAGTTTACATTTATCATAAATTAAATATAAATTTCCATCATTATTCCAATCACATACTATAACTATTATTTTTACATTATTTTCCATTGCTTTTTGAACGGCGTCTTTATATATTTTATCGTTATTGGAAATCATAAACTTATTTATATCATTTCTTTGAATTACATAACACATGTAACAATTAGTTATTTCTTTGCTAGTGTTATCTTTACTATTATTATTTTGACATATTTGAGATAGTTCTTCAATATGTTTAAAAGCACGAGGACTAACTAAATCGGTTTTCTTTTTTCTATAACCATCTGGAAAATAAGCAATATTATTTTCTTGAAGTGGAACTGATTTAACTTCTAAGATGAATTTTCCATTATCTTGTAATTCACCAGCAAAATCAAAACGTGATTTATTAAATGTTACTTGTTTCTTATAATTTTTAATATTTATTAAATTACTTAGCAAATTATTTTCAAAAACTAATTCAAGTATTTTCTCTCCATGTGATGGATCTATACCAACTAAAGAATTGTTATTTTTACTATCAAATGAAATTATTGAACGATAACTACATTTAATTTTTTCATTATTAAGTGGCATACCATATACTATAGATTCTTTTTCACATATTCCACAACATCCCAATGATGGTGTATGTATCATAAATTCGCTTTTTTCAGAATCATCATGAATAATAGCGTCGCCTACGTATGGAGTTTTACATATTTTTGATGGTCTTTTTATAATTTCTATTTTTTTCAAATTATTGTATGATAATAATAATATCTTCATAATAATAGATAATAGATAATAATATAATTTTGAATTTAAATTATATTATTCAATAAGTTTTTAATCAATTTTTCCTGAAAAATAAAAAAAGTATAACTATTATTATCATAAAGAATACAAATTTAATT
>JAAETO010000405.1 GCA_024228275.1 Arcobacter sp. | reverse complement strand
TCACTAATAGCATTTTGAAATGACCCATCTTTATCATTATATACTTCTGCTGTTTTCTTATCAACATAGATTAGTCTTGTATCCATACTTATTATAAGAATATAATAAAAAATTGATACTATATTTTTATAATCTTTATATGACAAGATGGCGTGTATCTATATCATAAGACATAAGGAAAGTAATAACTCTTATATCGGTTCTACAACGGATTTTAATAAGAGAATATTGAAACATAAGAGTGATTGTTTTAATGTAAATGGAAATGGGTTTCAAAAAAAATTATATCAATTCATTCGTGATAATGGTGGTTGGGATAATTTTGATATGGTTAAGATATGTGATTGTGAGAAAAAAGAGCGTAAAATAATGGAACAAGAAAATATAGATAAAATTAAACCTACTTTAAATGATATGAGAGCATATGGAGTAAATAAATATATTGTATCATTACAAAAAAGAAGACACTATAATAAAAATAAAGATGAGATGAATTTAAGAAGTATAAAATGGCGTAAAGAAAATAGAGAAAGATATAGGACAATAAAGCATAAATGTTATGAAAAAAATAAACATAAATATCACAAAAAAATATTATGTGAATGTGGAAGAGAAATAACTATAGCGAATAAACCAAGACATCTAAAATCTAATATTCATCACTCTCTTCTTCATCACTCGAAACATCATCAAACTTAAAATTCTTTGCCTCTGCTCTGTGTTGTTTCCAATTGATTTCTGTATGAAAACCTTGATACATTTTAGGTGGGTTTTCCCGCAACTTCATAGATATAAAATCATACTTTTTATGACAATACTTTTTATAACAATACATTAATGTGCCTTTAAAAATATCACCATATTCCTCTTCTATTTTTTCCAACTCTTTTGTATTCATGATACCCTCCATCAATATCAAATAATTAGCATTCACTCGCATTACTGGACTACACGCTCGAAAAGACTGGACTGACATTATCATATTTAAATTATAGTGGCGGTAGCGGGTTGCTAAAAAATTTACATTACTGTTTCTCTCTATTAATCCAACTCCATCGTCCAAAACCATACACAATCTTGGTCTTTTGTCCTTCGGTAATGATAATTGTGCTTCCTTTATTCCATTTATGGTTTTATCTATTTCATTATAGTCTGTTTTACAGTCAAAATTTTCTACCAAGAACCTTGTGCTATCATCTAAATACAAAGATGGAGAGAACAAATATACATTCTCAAATGCTCCCATAACGCTTCCACGCCTTCTCCCCCAAAAATTGCTATTCAATAATAAGTTATTGATTAATGTGGTTTTTCCCGAGTTAGTAGTCCCAACTAACAATATAAGACTACCACTATTTCGCTTTATAGATGGTAAATGTTCGTGGTAGTCATCACTATCTTTTATAGGAACTGGTTTTACTGGTCGTATCGTTAAATCATTCATAAGTTTTCTTATATTATATTATTAAAAAAAATTATCATGAGGAAAGGCATTATTATATCTCTTTCGGGGGTCATATAGATTAGATAATGGATATTTTGCTGGGTGATATGCTTTTTCTACTGG
>JAAETO010000404.1 GCA_024228275.1 Arcobacter sp. | reverse complement strand
TTTATCATTGAAACAACTACATCTCCTATAAAACCACCTATATTTATTATAAGTCCAGCACCAATAGCTTCTAAAATTGTAAAGGGTGTTAGATATGAAAAAACAATAGCTAACACATTAGTTAGAAACATTGCTCCTAAAAAACCTTCGACAGTCTTATTTGGGCTAACTTTAGGAATAATTTTTCTTTTTCCAAAACTTTTTCCACATACATATTGTAAAATATCATTTAATTCAGTTAAAAGGATTAGATAAAGAACCATCATTGATCCATTTACCAAATTAATTGAAGGAAGCATTAATAAGTATGCAACATGACTTATGGCAAAAACAAATAACATAATACCCCATTGCACTTTACTTGTATTATTTATGAAACCTTTAGTATCTCCAATTAACATTTGTCGAAATGGTAAAAATAGGAAAAGATAAACAGGAATGCAAATTATAAATAATTCGTACCATTGAATATAAGCTAAATAGTATTGAAATATAATTACAAGATATCCATAAAAAAGAATTCTTCTATCTGTTAGTCTAGTAGGGATAAGAGTAAAGTATTCTTTTAAAGCTAAATAACTTAATAAAGCAAAAAATATCATGGCTAAAATATTGTTTAAAAATACTAAAAGAGCAAAAATTAGTATCATATAAAACCAAGATATAGTTCTATCATATAATTCTATATAAGGTTTATTATTTTTCTTTTGAAGATATTTTATAATTAAAAAAGCAAAAATTAAAATTGAAAAAATTATCATAAAAGTGTAGTAAATATTTTCATTTAATATATTCATATATTTACCTTCTTCCATCTATTTATCATAGTAAGTAATGCTAAAACTAAAGCAATACTTACTATCACCGTAAGTATCATAAGATTTACATCAAATACAAAAAGCAAAGAAATTAAGCCAATAACAAAAGCTCTATCACTTTTTCCCATGGGGCCATCGTATCTTCTATCATTATAAACAGCTTGAGCACTTACACCTAGAAACTCTGTAAATATTGAAATAACTACAAATAATATAACTACTACGGGATTTATTAAAAAAGCAAAAGGTAGATAAAGTATCGCATCTGAAACTACGTCTACTAGTTCATTTAGCATAGCTCCTTTTTTAGTTTTCATATTATGTTCTTTTGCAAGCATTCCATCAATGGCATTTAAAGCCATTCTAATAAACATGATAAATGGAATTAAGAGTAAGAAGCACTTATTCTCTAAGCCTAATAAAACAAAGATGGCTCCAATAAAAGATAATATTCCTGCCCAAATAGTGACTTGATTTGCAGTATATCCTTTTGAAGCAAGATTTCTAACAATAGGTCTTAATAAAGTTTGAAATTTAGGTTTTAAGTCATATATTGTCAATACAATTTCCTGTTAACAGTTATAATAGATAATAATAATTATTATAGCAAATTATAATAATATAATCCTTTGAACATATTGATAAAATCATGAAAAATATAAATTTAGGAAATTAATACCATTTAAAACAATAAACTAGTACTAAAATACACCCTAAAATAGGAATCTACACTTTTTACTACTTTAGAAATCAGTGATTTTGATACTTTTAGAATTTAACAATAAGCGTGTTGATATGATTTTATTATAGCTAAAAAAACTACAAAAATAGTATTATCTCTGCTTTTATCAAAGCCCTACAGTTTTAGAATAATTCTTAACCTTAATCTACTTTTACAACAGCTGCACCACGTCTAATATCACATCCACCTTCTAAATCTCCATTAACTGCTTGTACTCCAC
>JAAETO010000403.1 GCA_024228275.1 Arcobacter sp. | reverse complement strand
TATAATTCAAATTAATTTATTTAAAGGATTTAAATGCTTAAAAAAATTGGTGAAACTGAAGATAATCTTGATGTATTTGAACTATCGGAAACAATTGCTGTTGATGAAGATGGAATTATATATAAAATAGATAAAGATGAATTATGCGATAGTATTTATTGTGTAGCAAATTTTGAGGATAGAGAATCAGAAGACGATGTAAGAAGTCATATAATTAACCCTTTTAAATTAATTGTTGATAAACATAGAATTGATATTGTAAATAACAAAATTGATGGCGAAGTATATGAATATATTGATGACGAATCTAATGATTTTGTATTAATAAAATTTAAAAACAATAAGCTAAAACTAAATGATGATGGTACAAGTTCTATAGAAATTAAAAATGACAACTTTAAAAAACATATTGAAGCAATTGAAAAAGCCTACGATAATGAAGTAGATGAATTTGAGGATTTTTTCAATCTAAAATTTTAGATTGAAAAAGTATTATCTAAAAATTGATAATACTTTAATCTTCTTTTATAAAATCTTGTCCAGGTTTCCAGTCAATATATACTGAATCCTTTTCTTCAAGATGTGGAGACTTAATAAATACAGATTTAAAAGGTTTATCACTTTCATTTATAAACATATGAGCTTCACCTAAATCACACTGTAAATAATCACCTTTTTTTATAACTGTTCTTTTTCCATCTAAATAAACTGCACATTCACCTTCTAAAACAAAAAAAGATTCTTCTTGTTTCACATGTTTATGACAGGGATGTTCTTCTCCTACACCAATAACAACAACACCCATATCAACCATAGGTCCTTTTGTTAAATACTTTGGGCCATGAGTTCCAAATCTATATTCATGTTCATTTTCATTTGTTAGTTTCATTTTTATCCTAATATATATTATAATCCTGGAGCTTGCCACATTGTTGTAGTTAACCCATCATCTACAAGTTTTAATTGTGTTTCATATATTTCTTGCCACTTATCTTGTATTTTTTTATACTCTAAAGTATTTTTAGTATTTGGAAAATACTCTTTATCCCAAACTACTAAAGTATTAGCAGCACTTGATAATGATTCAAAAATACCTGCACCTACACCAGCACTCATAGCAGCACCTAAAGCTGTAGCTTCAGTAACTTTAGGTATTTTAATTTTACATCCTGTTACATCCGCAAGTATTTGAGGCCATAAGCTACCTTTACTTGCACCACCTGCAAATACTATTTCTTTAAAATCTATATTCGTAAACTCTTTAATTTTTTCAAGATTAATATTAGAGACAATACAAGCATTTTCTTGTAAACTGCGGAACATTGAAGCTTTATTACAAACTTCAGGATCTATAGAAAGATTTAAAAAAGATGGAGAGGCATGATACCACTTTCCATATTTCATACTATCAGAAAAAATTGGAACTATTCCATTAGAGCCTAAAGGTATTTGTTTAGCTTTTTCTTCTAATATAGAATAAACATCAATATTTTTTTCTTTTGCCTCAAGTTTCTCTAAATCACAAAAAGCATCTCTAAACCATCTCATAATCAAACCACTGAAAAAAGTTATACCTTCAGCTTGCGATTGTCCTGTTATAACATGAGGGTTTACTCTTATTCCCATATTTTTAGGAGGTTTTGTTTTTGAATCAATATTTACTATTTGTTGCCAAAAAGACCCACCTAATATTGCAACTTGTCCACGTTCCACTACACCTAATCCTGCACTACCAAGCTGTACATCACCACCACCTGTTACTACTTTTGTATTTATATCAAGATTAGTTAAACTTGAGGCTTCTTTTGTAACTGTACCTATTACAGTACCAACTTCATTAGATTTAGGAAAAATATCATCTTTTATACCAACTTTTGTTGCCATACAGCTAAGCCAATCTCTATTTTCTAAACTATAAATGCCAGTTGTTCCTGCATTACTTGGATCTGTTGCTATTACACCAGAAAGTTTTGCTAAAACCCAATCTCCAATCATTGATACGCTTGCAACTTTTTCATATATTTTAGGTCTATTATTTTTAAGCCACATAATTCTAGGTAGAGCTCCCAAAGCAAAAGTTTGACCTGATTTTTCATAAAACTCTTCTTCAATACCTGAAAAATTTTCTTTTATAAATTTAACTTCCCTAGATGCTCTAGAGTCTACATTTGCAACACCCCAAAGTTCATCTTTATTTTCATCATATAAAACAATACCTTCCCTCATACTAGTAGCACTTAAAGCAACTATTTGCTTAGGATTTAAAGATGACTTTATAATTGATTCTTTTATACAATCAATAACAAGTTGCCAATTAGTTTTAAAATCAAAACTCATACTATTTGGCACATTTTCTTCACTTAAATGCTTCCATTCTTTTTGAGATACACTAATTTGATTACCATACGCATCAAAAATTACTGCTCTTATACTACCTGTTCCAGCATCAATAGCCATCAAATAATTCATATTAAACTCTTTTACTTTTTTTTCAACTTTGCTTGCTCTAATTCCCAATATTCCATCTCAAAACTATCTTTAATTGAAATAGATTTATATCCACCAAGATTTGAAGTTCTTAATACTGCTTCCATAGTATGAGTTATAATATCATCTAATATATTTGATTCTTTTTCATTTTTACCAAAAGTTACTATTCCAAAATCTTTTATAACTGCGTAATTAGGAGACTTATTTAAACAAATTTCATTGTTAGAATATTCTTTGAAATAATTTTGATAATCTTCCTTATAATTATTGATAGATTCTTGGATATTTATATCTTCTAAAATAAGTGGATTTCTTTTTGTTCTTATAATATGTTCAGGAGTTAAAACTCCTTGAGTAACACATGTTTTTAAGTTGTTTTGAGAAGAATAAAATAGTGCCAATGGACTTTGATTTACTTTTAAAGTAACTTCAAAACCTTTTTCTTTTGAAATAATTCTTTTCAATTCTTCTAAATCAAAATCTTTACATGCAGTATTTTGTGTGATTTTTAAAGGTGCATTTTCATTTAAAAAATTTTCAGCTTTTGTAACTGCATCAATCATCTTATCATATGAGACTTTTGCATTATCATCAAAAGTAAAAATACCATGATTATGTAAAATTATACCCTCACATTTTGACCAATCAAAATTTTCAGTCATTTCATATATTTTTTTAGCAAGTATAAATCCAGGCATTACGTAAGGTATTATTAAAAAGTTTGGATAAACCTTTTTTATATTTTCAATTCCTGTATTAGAGTTTGATATAGTTACAACTGCATCTGCATGAGTATGGTCTACAAATTTAAAAGGTATAATTGCATGTAAAATTGCTTCTACTGAAGGGTTTGGAGCAGTTTTATCAATCATAGCTTCTTTTTGTTTTTTAACCATGTCTGAATCACTTAAAGTTTCAAGTTTTGCCATTTGTTTTAAAACATTTAATTTAACAGGTGCAAAGCCCTCTTCTTTTATAGATACTAAATCCCAACCACTTCCTTTAACATATAAAATATCTTCACCATCAACTACTGTTTTAACTGAAGTATTACCACCACCATGAAGAACTAAGTCATCACTTCTTCCTAATAGATTAGATGTATACACCCTAAGTTGTAAATCAGTTTGATAATTTTTTGACTCTTCTTTAGTCCATAAGTTTTTCAAGTTTTTACCTTTTTTATATTAAATAAAATCTAAATCATCTGAAAATTTTTGTTCACAAAATGGCTCAAAATTTGCTTTATAATATTTATAATGTTGTGAGTTTTTATGACCATCTAACGCTTCTTCATTTTCCCAAGATTCAATAACTACGAATTTTCTTAGATTATCTTTTAATTGAAAAATATCATACAATAAGCATCCATTTTCATTTTTAGATGGTTCAACCATAGTTTTCAACATATCTTTCAACTGTTCTATTGAGTCTTCTTTAGCTATAAAAGTGACTTGTTTTGTAACTTTCATTTTATCTCCATAATTTTATAAATTTTTAGTATTAAAATAGCTTGTATTATAGAATAACTATCTTAAATAAATAGTAACTTTATTAATAACTAGATACAATTTTGCAATCTGAAATTTTAAGAAAAATATGAAAACAATTCAAAAACCTAATCTATTTGATTATATTACACTATTAACTCTCTCTGCTCTTTGGGGAAGTTCTTTTATTACAATTGAATACTCTTTAAAAACATATGAACCAATAATAATTGCTTTTGGAAGGATTAGTATTGCCGCATTATTTTTATATACAATAATGTATATAAAAAAACTTGGATTTCCAAAAGATTTAAAAACAATCATTATACTATGTTGTGTAGGATTACTAAATAATTCAATGCCATTCTTTTTGCTATCATGGGGACAACAATATATTAGTTCAAGTACAGCTTCTATTATGCTTGCAGTTGGTCCTTTAATAGCGTTAATACTATCTCATTTTGTAACATATGATGAAAAATCTACTTTTTTAAAATTATTCGCTGTTATATTAGGTTTTTTAGGAGTTTTTATATTGCTTGGAGATGATTTTTTAAATCAAAGACATGATAGTTTATATGGACAAATTGCAGTATTATTTGCAGCTTTAGGATATATAAGTTCAGGTTTAATTATTAGAAAAATTTCTCATGTTCCTACTTTAGTTTGTTCTACTTCTATGTTTCTTTTTGCAACTATTTCTTTAATTCCATTCTTAATATTTTTACCTATTAAAAATGTAGAGTTTTTTAGTTTTAGTTTATTACCACTTATCTATTTAGGAATTATTCCAACTGCATTAGCTGCACTAATAAGAGTACAAATGGTTAAAAAAGTTGGTGTTCAATTTATGTCACAAGTTGCTTATTTAATTCCTATTTTTACAATTATTTGGGCATGGATATTTTTTGATGATTTACCAAAGCAAACAGCATGGATCGCATTAATTCTTGTCTTACTTGGATTATTTATAAAAAAGCTTGAGAAGTAGGTTATTTAAAAATGGCTAATTCAGAAAATTAAATTTTTTAATTAACTAAATTTAACCATTTTGAAGTATATATTTTTATTCTTGGTTAAAACGATCTGGAAAAACAGTTTCTAAAGTAACCCAATTTAATTGTACTGAACTATCATTTGCTTCAACTGTATCATTAATCCAGTTTTTCACATATGCAACTTGAGGAGCTCTTCCTGAACCATGAGTTACAGCAAAAAGTACATCTCCAACTGTTTCAGATTCAAAAACCCAAGGAGCACCACTTGAACCAGCTTTTCCACCTCTGTCAGGTTTACTTACAAATGCATTGCTTCTTCTTCCTGCTCTAACTGGAATATCTTTAAAAATATTAGCAGATACTTTTTTCATATTAAAATAACCATGTTTTTTTAATATAGGTGTAGATAACAATAATACAGGCTCAATTAAATCTTCTTTAACAGCTTCTGTTAATTGCATTAAACCAATATCTTTTCCTGGATGACGGAAAACTGCCTTAGAGTTATATCTAACTATTTGTTTAACACCACTTTCATCATAATAATGTAATCTTACCCATCCATGTTTTTCAATATTGTTTACTTTTTTAGAACCTATACAATGTCTAGCTGTTAAGATCCAAGAAGGTGCTATAAGTGCAGCTCTACATTTTCTTATACCAGCACCATAATTATCTCTTGATTCTAAAGAATAAGGTGAGTAATCTACAATATTCATGTTAAGATCTCTATCAGCAGATAAATTAACTCCATTTGATATAAGTCCATCTCCTAAAGATAAGTCATCACCATTTGTATTAAGTGTATCTTGAGCAGATAAACTAACTCCAGTTAAAGTAATGAAACTTAAACTCACAATAAAACAAGAAAATATAAATTTTTTTATCATTTTTAGTACTCCGTTTTTTAAATTATGTTTTTTCTAAAACATTAAAATAAACTAAATAATTTGTCAGCATTATACCTTAATTTTCATTTAATGTTATTAAGTATAAAAAGTACATCACCAAAAAATAATAATTTTATAAAGATTGTCCATATTTAAGTTCATACAGAGAATATTAAATAACATTTGAATAAATAATAATAATATTCTTAAATTATTTATCTTACTTTTTCAAAAAAATATCATACTATAGCTTTAGTTTAAATTTTTTAAGATAAAATTTCATTGATGAATT
>JAAETO010000402.1 GCA_024228275.1 Arcobacter sp. | reverse complement strand
GTTATTATGTTAGTTACGTATGAGAATTATTGTTTAATTGGACGTGGCGTAAATTTTAAAGAAAAAAGATATTCATGCTTAGCTGGTTATGTAGAACCAGGTGAAACATTAGAAAATGCAGCTAAAAGAGAGTTGTTTGAAGAAGCTGGAATTGATAGTTATGATGTAGAATATATTATGTCTCAACCTTGGCCTTTTCCTTCAACATTAATGGTAGGCATGAGAATGAAAGCAAAATCTAGGAAATTAAAACTTGACAAAAACGAAATAGAAGATGCTATATGGGTTCATAAAAATGATATTAAAGCTGTATTAAATAATGAAAAAGGATATTCTTTTGAACTTCCTAATGATATTGCAATTGCAAGAAATCTATTGGAAACCTGGATAGAAACTTAGATAATTTTCTAGGTTACTATAAAATTATTTTTTTGTTATTTCATTTATTAATAAGTATCATGATAATATGTAAGATTATTAGGAGTTCTTATGTATGAAGTTTTTGATCTATCGCCATATCCTATAGCAGTAGTTAACAAAAAAGGTTTAATTTGTAATTTTAATTATGAGTTTTCAAAAGTATTTGGAGATGAAAAAAATAAGAACATATCTTATTATATTAAAGATATATTAGTCGATCTTGAAAATATTATTAAAAATAAAAAAATATATAAAATAAAAAAAAATAATAACTTAGCAGCTATAACTATAAAAGAGAATATACATAAAAACTTTGTTCTATATTTAGATGTTTTTGATGATAAAGAAATAATTAAGCAATATACGAAGTATTTTGATATTTTTATAAATAACACTTCTGATTTTATATATATAAAAAAGTTTAATAATAATAGACATGAATTTCAAATTGTTAGTAAAAGATTTGCTAGTCTTTGTGGATATAACAATATTCATGATTTAAAAGGATTAGATGATTTTGATGTTTTTCCCAAAGAACATGCAGAGCAATATTTTGAATCAGAATTAAATATAATCAAAACTGAATGTGAAGATCCTTTTAGACAAGTTTATATAAAAGAAGATGGTACACAAGGTTGGCTTAGTACGACAAAAACTCTTATTAAAGATAATAAAAATAATGCAATAGGCTTATTTGGTGTAAGCAGAGATATTACAAAAATAGTAAATCTTGAGAATCAGCTTATTCTTGAATCTCAAACTGATGACTTAACAAAGGTATATAATCGTAAATTGTTTAGAAGTAATATAAAAAGACATATTGATATTACTAAAAAATATAAGAATGTATTTTCGCTCTTACTAATAGATGTTGATAATTTTAAAAATATAAATGATACATATGGACATTTAGAAGGTGATGGAATTCTATTAAAAATTGTTTTTTTACTAAAAAAGCATATAAGGACAAATGATAGTATATATAGATTAGGTGGTGATGAGTTCGCACTTTTACTTCCTAATGCAAAAGAAAAAGAATCTGTTGAAATTTGTAAAAGAATCTTAAACTATTTAGAAAACGAAAATAAAAAGCAATGTATAAAATTTACTTTAAGTATAGGATTATCTGAATATAAGAAAAATGAAAAGTACAAAGATTTTTTTGAAAGATGTGATAATGCTTTATATAAATCAAAGAACAATGGGAGAAATCAATTATCTATATTATAAGTTATTGCAGCTATAAGTAATATTCATTTCGTAAGGTATGAACGATTACCGCTATATCTTCAGAGTATTTTAATCCGGTATTACCTTTATATCTCCAGCCAGTATTATATGAAGCCCAGGCTTTAAACCAATCATTTTTATGAACTTTTAGCCAATATTCTAATTCAACTATTGCATTTTTAGTTGCGTAGGATATATCATTTACTAG
>JAAETO010000401.1 GCA_024228275.1 Arcobacter sp. | reverse complement strand
TTTCATAATGTTTCTCTTATGTTTTAAATTGAAATATATTTATTAAAAATATAATGGATAAAGAAAAATGAAAACAATCATATCATATTTAACATTGATTATTATTTTGATCTCAATTATCTCGTGTAAAGATAATAAACAACCAAATAACAAAACGATTCAAAAATCTAAATTTGCTTTGGTTGTTCATGGTGGAGCAGGTTCAATTACAAAAGGTAAATATTCTATTGAAAAAGAAAATGAATATAAAAACAAATTAGAAGAAGCTTTAAAAGTAGGTTACGAAATTCTAAATGCAAATGGAAGTTCTGTTGATGCTGTTGAAAGTGTAATTAGAGTTCTTGAAGATTCTCCTCTTTTTAATTCTGGAAAAGGTGCTGTCTTAACTGATTTAGGCGATGTAGAATTAGATGCATCAATTATGGATGGGAAAAATATTAATGCTGGGGGAGTTGCCGGTATTAAACATATTAAAAATCCAATTACTCTAGCAAGATTTGTTATGGAACATTCACCTCATGTTTTAATGTTTGGATCAGGAGCTGAAACTTTTGCAGATGAGTTTGGTTTACAAAAAGTTGATAATAATTATTTTAAAACTGAGGAAAGAATAAATCAGTTCAATAAAAATAAAACTAGTGCAAAGATTAAGGATTCAAAATTTGGAACTGTTGGATGTGTTGCATTAGATAAAAACGGAAACCTTGCTGCCGGAACTTCAACAGGCGGGATGAGCGGTAAAAAATTTGGACGTGTTGGAGACTCGCCAATTATTGGAGCTGGTACTTACGCAAATAATAATACGTGTGCCATTTCAGCAACCGGTCATGGCGAATATTTTATTAGAAATGTTGTAGCTTATGATATTTCTGCTTTAATGGAATATAAAGGTTTAAATTTAAAGGAAGCTTCAGATCAAGTTATAAAATATAAGTTACCAAAACAAAATGCCTCTGGTGGAATTATTGGAATTGATAAAAATGGAAATATAGTTATGCCTTTTAATACAGATGGAATGTTTAGAGGTTTTATTAAAGAAGGTGAAAAATCTAATGTCAGTAATTATAAATAATTTTTTGTTTTTGAAAAGCTGTTTATAAACATCCTTATCTTTTAAAAATAGTATATATATTAATTAAATAATAAATAGTAAGTCTGTTAATATGTTGATAAGTATATTAAACTTTTGTTTTTATTAAGTAATCACAATAACTGTAAATTAGAATCTGTTAACAACTTTTTAATAAAACTCACTTCTTTTGAGACTCAACAATCTTTAAAAGTTATCAACAAAAAACCAGAGCAACCCACATTTTTATACACACGTTATTAACATAAAACCCAATTAAAAAACAGACTTAATTATATAGTTTTTGTTAAAACAAAATATTTTCTATTTATAAAAGATCTTGCCATTTATATTTATAAATTGTACTTTTTATTTATATTAAAAGCAGAACATATGTTCCGAATAAATATTTATAAGTAGTAGAGGCCTTATTAGACGATTGTGTCTCCTTTTCTTTATGGGTACTTCCATTTTTTAATAGACTGTTCCGTATTTAGTTATCCTAGTTAGAGGTATTGGGAAGGATAAGGTTTTAGAGTCTTTGCAATATTGATATTTGTGAAATTAGATTTACTATTATTTACTAACCACAAATTATTACTAAAATGAAAAAATATACTTTCCTTTTAATTGTAATGTTTATTTTCATCTCCTCATTCTTAATTGCACAAC
>JAAETO010000400.1 GCA_024228275.1 Arcobacter sp. | reverse complement strand
AATTAAAAGAATTAGAAATAATAAAAATAAAACAATCTTTTTTAGCAAATGAAAATGCATCGAAACATATTTTGCTAAAATTAAAAATACCTGGATTAAAAACAATAGTACACAATATAAGAATAGTTTTTGAAACTATTCTTCTAATTAAAACAATAATTAAACTTAAAATAGATATTATTCATTTAAATCATAATATCATTAATGATAGAGCTGCTGCACTAGCAGGTCTGTTATCTTCTAAAAAGGTCATCTCTCATGATAGAGGATTAGCTACTTTAAATAGTTTTGATCGTTTTCTAGTTAGAAAAATAGACCAAGTAATTTGTATCTCAGACTATATTAAACAGCAATATATATCTTTTGAAATTAGCTCAAGTAAATACTTAACTATTTATAATGGTATTGATTTATTATTGTACAATAATACTCTAGAAAAGCAAGATGATAAATTACAAGTTGGATATATTGGAAGACTTGAACTTTGGAAGGGAGTTGATATTTTTATAAAAACAATGCCAACTATACTGGAAGAGTATAAAAACATACAATTTGTAATTGTTGGTAGCGGGAAACAAGTTGAAACACTAAAGACCTTGGCTAAGAAATTAAACGTTTTTAATTCTATTAAGTTTTATGGGAAAATAAATAACATAGCTAAAATTTATAAATCTCTTGATATACTTGTTCATACATCGATTCAACCAGAACCATTTGGTAGAGTTGTTATTGAAGGAATGGCTAATAAACTACCCGTTATCTCAACAAATATCGGTGGGCCAATTGAAATTATTACTCATTCAAAAGATGGTTTTCTATTACCTCCAGGAAATTCTAATTTGCTTTCAAAGCAAATAATTAGGTTAATTAAAAGTTCAGAATTAAGAACACAAATAGGAAATAATGCTTTTCAAAAAGTTAAAGATAATTTTGATATTACCACAACAACTCAAAATATCGAAAAATTGTATAATACTATTTTGAAATAGTTTTTATAATAAATCATGCTATGAAATTTTTATATTTTAGTTTTGTTTTACCGCATCTCTTAAAAGATGATAATGCAGCTGTGGGAGGTGCAGCTGTACAGTGGAAATCATGGATTAAAGGCTTTAGAGGAAATGGTCATGAGTTTGGGGTTCTAACATGGAAAGGTGCTGAAAAATATATTGACAAGAATCTTGACTTTGATATTGTTGAATGCTATAAACTAGAGAAAGAGAAAAAAAAATGGCAACTTTTGTATTATCAAATTCCTAAGCTTTATGTGGCTATTAAAAAATATAACCCAGATTATTTAATACAGGCCTCTGCAACTTATCAAACTGTAATACTAATGGTAATAGCCAAATTATTAAGAATACCATTTATACATAGAGTTGCTCACGATACGCATGTTGATGGAAGAATATCAACAATGGTTGAGAAAAAAGGTATTTTTGCATATAAAATTGGTTTAAGGTATTCTGACTATATATTTGCACAGAATAGCTATCAGTTTAATGAGTTAAGGAAAAAATATCCAAAAAAAAATATTTTTATTCTTCATAATCCTTTTGAAGTTACAACAAAAGAAGCAGAATTGTTACCACAATCAAGTAGACACTATGTTGCATGGATTGGTAATTTTAGACACATGAAGAATTTACCTGCTCTTGTTAAGATAGCCACACAAATGCCTAAAATAAAATTTAAAATAGCTGGTATGGAACTAAATATTGACAAAGAAACAAAGGTTGCAATAGAAAAATTGAAGGAAATGAAAAATGTTGAATTTGTTGGTTATCTTACAAGAACTGAAATAAAACCTTTTTTATTACAGTCTATTGCATTACTAAATACATCTCTATATGAAGGATTTTCAAATACATTTTTAGAGGCATGGAGTTGTGGAACACCTGTGGTAAGTACAACCAATGTAAATCCAGATCAATTAATCTCAAAATTTAATTTGGGACAAATTGCTAAAAATCACAATCAATTATCACAAGCTTTAAAAATCATCACTGACTATGATGAATATAAGTATCAAAAATTGGTTTTACGATGCTATAGATATGTTCTAAAACATCATAGTCCAAAAATACTAGCTAGTAAATTTTCTTTACTTCTTAAAAACAAGGATGAAAGCATATAAAAATTTATGGAAATTATATTTTATATTTCAGCTACTTTAATTGGGTTAGTATTTTTATTTTTAATCATTGAGTATCCATATTATTTAATTGGAGGATTATTTTTTTTAGTTCATTATAAATTTAATCTAGATTTGCCTGGTCCTTTGGATTTAAGAGGGGTATTTATCCTTGTCTTTTTTCTTCGACTAATTGTTTTTGACAAAGATAATTTAAAAATAATTAATAAGTTTTTATTTACTAATCAACATTTTGTACTAATCCTTATTTTTGGAATTTATTTTATATCTGTAACATATATTAGAACGGATGTTTACAAATTACCAATACGTTTGTTTATTTTCCAAATAGTAGGATTGTTACTTGCTTTTGTTACAGTATATAATGGACATGCAAAAAAAGCTTTTCTTTCTGCAATAATAGTAACTGGAGTTTTAAGTACTGCTGATTTAGTTTTGACATATTTTACAAGTGGACATTTATTTGTAACGCGATTCTTGGATGTACTTATTAAGAGTGAGTATTCAACTGAAATGAATCATAATTTTTTCGGTATGTTGATTGGTATTGCATTCATAACAGTTTATATGATCTCATTCACCCAGAAAACAAAAAAAATATTTTTCTATAGTTTATTCGCTGTTTTTGCATTAGGAATAATAGTTTCCACCTCAAGAGGAACAATGTTGGCTGTTTTAGTTTCAGTAACTATTGGAACCATTATCTTTCCTGAAAAAAGATTTGACCCTAAGAAAGTTATATTTCTTGGGATAAAATTAATTTTGTTCTTTTCCATTGTTATATTTAGTTATTCTTATATTATGACTAATATGAATATTAAATCAAAGTTTGCAAATCAAATATATTATCGATTGGTTGAAGAACCAATGTCTATTTTCGATGGGAAGGTGACTAAATATAAAAGTAATGAAAGCAAAAAAGAAGGAACTATAAGATGGAGACTAAATAAGGCTCAAAGAGATCTTGAAGAATTCTCCATCATTCCTTCACTACCAACACAATTTTTTGGGTTTGGATATAATGGATATTATAATATTAGTGAAACTCTTTGGTTAAGAGGAAAACATCTCTACCAATACGCTGCACACAATGGTTATGTAATTTTAATTATTGAAAGAGGAATTATT
>JAAETO010000399.1 GCA_024228275.1 Arcobacter sp. | reverse complement strand
TTCATGCTCAATTGGGTTATCATTTAATAGTTTTATCTGGCCTTCTAATTTCACTTCTTTATATTCTTCACTCATTAAATACCTTTTAAAGATTCAAAAAAGTCTTTCAATCTCTTTACTAAACTCTTTTGAAATTTTTTATAATTTGTTTATGATTTCTCATAAAACTAGAACAAAACTTGGACTAAAAGTGCGTACTTCACAAAATCACTTTTGTAAACTCAAGCATATTTAATACTGGTGAGAAAAAACCCTATATTGTTGTTACGATTATTAGGTTTGTAGTTATTGTCATAAGAAGAATCGAAATTATCTTCATGATTGTTGTTCCAAGAACCACCTACTCACATTTAGTTTTATCCTTGAGAATACTATCAAAATATAACTTAGGCAGATATTTTTTAAAAGCTATTTAAAAGAGTATAAAGATATAGATACCTTGATATTTACAGGTGGATATTGTAAAAATTCTCCGGAATATTTTTTAAGAAAAGTATTAAAAGAACAGAACCTAAAGTTTGAACTTTTAGATCAAAACATACCAAAAATTCATAAATTCAAGTATCTAAACAAAGAGTATAAAACTATAAGTCTAACTTCTCCATCAAATGCAGCAAATCGTTCTATTGGTGCAAACTCATATTATAAAGAACAAAAGAGTAAAAACAAAAACTATACTACTTTTGATTTTAGAGTTGAACAATATGAAAAAGTCTTTTTAAGTTACAATAGTGGGAATAAAAGTTCTAATCCCATCAATAAACAGCTGAACGGCCATTATTAAAAGTAACATACCCATCAATCTTTCTAAAGCTGTTAAACCTTTACTTTTTAAAATCTTATATAGTTTTGGTGAAGAGAGTAACACTAAAGTGTTTAAAGCCCAAGCTATCATCAAAGAGATAAATAAACCTCCAATATGAGTGTCATTTGTTTTAGCAAGAACTAGAAGTGTAGCAAGTGCAGCAGGACCAGCTACCATTGGTATAGCTATTGGCACAACCAAAGGGTCATCACCTTTTTTTGTTGAAAAAAGATCAGAGTTAGGATCAGGAAAAATCATTTTTAATGATATTACAAATGAGATCTTAGTTATATATTATACATATTGTATAAGAGAGAGTAGACTTACGTATTAAACGCAAGTCTGTTTTATAGTATAAATATTATTCGTTCATTGAGGCAAAAAATGTTTCATTGTCTTTTGTTTTTTGCATTTTTGAATATAAAAATTTAAGTGCTTCAACTTCATCCATTGATGCAATAGCATTTCTAAGTATCCAAGTTTTTTGTAAGATATCTGGACTAAGAAGTAATTCTTCTTTTCTTGTACCTGATTTGATAATATCTAAAGCAGGATAAACTCTTCTATTAGCAGCATTTCTACTTAACACAACTTCACTATTTCCTGTACCTTTGAACTCTTCAAAAATAACTTCATCCATTTTTGAACCAGTTTCAATAAGTGCAGTTGAGATAATAGTTAAAGAACCACCCTCTTCTATATTACGTGCAGCTCCAAAAAATCTTTTTGGTTTATGTAAAGCATTTGCATCAACACCACCTGAAAGTACTTTTCCTGATGATGGAGTTACTGTATTATATGCACGCGCAAGTCTTGTAATAGAATCTAATAAAATTACTACATCTTTTTTCATTTCTACAAGTCTTTTTGCTTTTTCAATTACAATCTCTGCAACCCTTACATGATTATGAGCAGGCAAATCAAAAGTAGAAGAATAAACTTCACCTTTTACACTTCTTTGCATATCTGTAACTTCTTCTGGTCTTTCATCAATTAATAAAACCATTAAATGTGTTTCAGGATGATTTCTAGTAATTCCATGAGCAAGATCTTTTAATAGCTCAGTTTTACCAGTTTTTGGAGGTGCAACTATTAGCCCTCTTTGACCTTTACCCATAGGAGCAAAAAGATCAAGCATTCTTCCTGTCATTCTGTTTTGCTCATACTCAAACTTAAATCTTTCAGTAGAGTATAAAGGAGTTAAGTTATCAAATAAAGGTCTGTTTTTAGATTCATGAATAGGTAAATAGTTTATTGCTTCTATTTTTAAAAGTGCATTATATTTTTCACTATCTTTATTTGGAGGTCTAACTTGTCCTGTAACAATATCACCAGTTCTAAGTGCAAATTTTCTAATTTGTGTCGCAGATACATAAGAATCATTAGAAGTATCAGAAAAATTTCCATCAATTGCTCTTAAAAATCCAAACCCACCATCTTTAATCTCTAAAATTCCAGTGAATAAAATAAATCCACCTTGGTCAATTTGAGACTTTAAAATGTTAAACATTAAATCTTGACGTTTAAGCTCTTGAGGGTTTTCAACTTCTAATTCTTTTGCTATTTTTAAAAGTTCTTCTAAAGGAAGTTCTCTTAATTGCTCGATTTTATACCCTTCTACGGGGACATGAGTTCTAGCTTTTCTGCTATTACTGTTTGTTTGTTTTGTATTTTTTGTAGTCTTAGTGGTCTTAGTAGTATTAGTTTTTGACTCTTCCATGAGTAAATTTGCCTTTGTCAGTTTACATATAAGTTATGTAGTTTTTTTTGTAGTTTTGTATAGTAATTTTTTAAGTTGTGTTATTTTAGTCTTTATTTTTAAATTTGTCAATAATACAGATGTTTTAGACATAAAAAAAGGTGTCAAACAAATTGACACCTTTAAAAATAAGTAAATTATATCTTATAAATCAGATTCATGTTTAGATAAATAATCTGCAACACCTTCAGTTGATGCTTTCATTCCATCATCACCTTTAGTCCATCCTGCAGGACAAACTTCACCATGCTCATTTGTAAAGATCATAGTATCTACCATTCTAATCATTTCATCAATATTTCTTCCTAATGGAAGGTCATTAATTACTGCATGTCTTACAGTTCCATCTTTGTCAATTAAAAATGAACCTCTTAAAGCTACTGACTCACCAAATAAAACATCGTAATCTCTAGCTATTTGTTTACTTAAATCTGCAACTAATGGGTATTTAACTCTTCCAATTCCACCATTTTCAACAGGAGTTTCTCTCCATGCAAAGTGTGAAAATTGAGAATCAACTGAAACTCCAATTACTGAAACACCTCTTGATGTAAATTCTTCAACTCTTTTAGAGAAAGCAATGATTTCAGAAGGACAAACAAATGTAAAATCTAGTGGGTAGAAAAATAAAACTGCACCTTTTTCACCAATATTATCATATAAATTAAAATCTTCTACAATTTGACCATCTGCAAGAACAGCTTTTGCTGTGAAAT
>JAAETO010000398.1 GCA_024228275.1 Arcobacter sp. | reverse complement strand
TTTATCCCATTCAAATACGCTTTTAATTTTACTTAAAACTTTAGGTAATGGAGTTCTCGTCCATCTTCCTGTTTCAAATTTTTTTATTTCTTTAGGCATTTTAGGGAGTGCTATTTTTAAACCTTGTATTTCATATACATCTCCAATCATTCCAGATTTACTGATTACTACGAAATCGTGTTCCTCGTTATAACCATACTCCCATTTTTTATACCTATTATTTCTTTTAAGAACCTTAGTCTTAACATAGTCAGGTAAAATTTTATATAATTCTTGCTTATACATTATTTAGACCTCCCTTCTGCAAACCCTTTAAAAGATTTTTCTTTTTTTTCTTCTACTTTAGGTTTATCTTCTAATAGATTCTTTTCTTCTTCTATTCTATTTAATATTTCAAAAGCATCAAATATAGCTAATTTTTTAGTAGCTGCAGCATTTTTTAATCTATCTGCGGAAATGTCAGGTCCAAAATCTATAATTGGTTCTTTAGCAACTTTAATTAACTCTTTAACTGCTACACGCCCAGCTTGGATTATATTCTTCTTCGTTTCCTTTGTGTTCATACTTTATAATAATATCATTTGATTTCATACAATATAATCGTTCCTCATCAATATAAAACTCCCATTCTCTTAAGGGTTTAAACCCTACCTTGTCTCCTGGGTTGATTTTAAGTGCTTCTAAACGATCGTTACCTATTTTTAGTATACCAGTACAATAAACTTCTTTATCTTTAGTTAGAGAGTTTTCATTTTTAATAGGTTTTACAAAACATCTATCTTCAAATGACATCCATTTATCTTTTCTTTTATAAAGATATACCTGATCTAAAGAGGCAAAATATAGATTATCTTTAAAATAACTTCTACTATTTTTAGCATTTCCTCTTATATCATAAAATCTTCTAAATATATTATGATGAACAGCTACTATATCACCTACTTTTATAGGTGTTTTAATATTTAATGGAACTTCTACTACAGTTGCAAATTTATTTATAAATTTCCAAGTTTCAATTTTATTGTTTAAAATTAATTCGGTATCTCCAATTTGTTTTTTATTATTATATCTTTCTCCTAAAGGTTTAATAATAAAATCATATAAACTTTTCATTAGTATTCTAAATCATATTCAATAGATATTGCCATGTGAGAATTAAACTTCTTCCAAGGCAATACCTCATTGTTTTTCTTTA
>JAAETO010000397.1 GCA_024228275.1 Arcobacter sp. | reverse complement strand
TTAAGCGAATTATTTTGTCATCCGGCTGAAAAGTATTTAAAAAATAATGAAGCAGAAATTAGTTTTTCTGAAAGCATTACAAAGCTTGAAACTGAAGGTGAGAAAGTAATAAAAGTCGTTACTAATAAACGAGAAATAACTGATTTCGATTTTGTAATTTCAGCAGTTCCATTTGACCCACTGAAAAAAATATTACCTGAATTACCTTTTATAAATTCTGTAAATAACAATATACAAACATCTCCGATAATTACAATTCATTTATGGTTGAACGAGAATATTTTAGAAGAAAAATATTTTGGTTTAATCGATTCAAAAATTCATTGGGTTTATAAAAATAAAAATCATATTTCGGTTGTTATTAGTTCTGCAGATGAATTTATTGAAATGGATTCTAAAGGAATTTTTAATATTTGTATCCAAGAATTGACAAAATACTTCCCAAAATTTAATAATGTGTATGTACAAAACTATAAAGTACTAAAAGAAAAAAGGGCTACATTTAAATCAACTCCCAAGAGTGATAAAGTTAGAAGTACGATAAAATCTCCATTCAATAATCTTCTACTTGTTGGTGATTGGACAAACACAAAACTACCAGGAACAATTGAAGGTGCAATATTAAGTGGTAAGGAAGTATCTGAGAAAATTATTTGACAATATGAGATTATGATTGAAATATTTGAAATTCTTTTCAAGAATAAAATTATTACTGTAAACCTACTATTCTTTTGACTTTCTAAAGATCCACGTTTCTTAGTATTCTAATATTACTTATTAGAAGCCTTTGAATAACTGACAAATTGTCATTCTGAACGAAGTGAAGAATCTCAATGCCACTCAAAATCGAGATGTTTCGCTCTGCTCAACATGACAAAATGATGTTTTGCAAAGCCTTCTATTATATTTTATGAATTCTTTTTTCAGCTAGTATTATTTGCAGTAATTATTTAAAACCTTCCGAATTTAACGCCAAAAGTTGAAAAACCCCTAAAACTAGGTAGTGATTTCCCTAGTTTTAGGATACCCCAAAACTAGAAAAAACATTATAATTAAATAGTTAAAAATAATTAAATAGTTTTTATTTCTAAGATTCAATTAGTAAGAGCGACAAAATAACATTTTATTTACTGTGGATAACCCCAGTAAATAAAAAATATTTTAGTCGTATGGAAAACAAAAAATATAACCACCTAAGTAAAGAACCAAGATATCAAATATCAGCACT
>JAAETO010000396.1 GCA_024228275.1 Arcobacter sp. | reverse complement strand
TTTTCAGCATTTTCAATTGTTGCCATACTTAAAATATCTTTTTCTGAACGAGGTACATATAAAGCATTAATAGGAAAATTATCATTAATTTTAAATGTTTTTGATGATGTTTCTGGTTTTGCATGAACTAATCTATTTCTAAAATTTTTAATTTTATTAATTGTTTGCCATGGTTCTTTTGAAAAATCTGTATCTATACCTAGTTTGTCTGAAATCATTATAATTTTTCCGATAAAAGATGTTGATTTAAATTGAAACAAATCTTTAAATAATTGACTCCCATATGTATTACACATTGCTTCTATAGTAAAAGCTGAAAATGACATTGAAGGTATTAAGAATTTAAATTTATGTCCATCAGGAGTTTCCTTTGCCATATTAAGTAAATTTATCACAATACTAATTAAGTATTGATCATTGTACATTGTTTCTAAAATTCTTATTTCTTTTAATTCTTCTTCCAAGACATATTCCTTTTGCAAGCTAACTATTTATTATCGGACATAATGTCCAAATATCAAATTTATTCTTATTATTAGGACAAAAATATGTTCCTATAATAATTTAAAAATATTATAAAATACAATATTTTTAAATATATAATATAATTATATTAGAATAACGATAATAAATTACTTTTTAATGTCCGGATAACTTGAGTTATCTGGATAAAAGGACATTATGTACTTTCAATTTTTGTAGAAGGATTCAAATAGAAGTGATTTGGTTACACCAAATCATACTTAGAATTTAAAAGTATCTAAGTTAAAATAACAATTTCAACAAGCTGTACTATATAGCTTTGATTATATTGATTGGCTGTAAATCTAGAAGTTTAATATCTTCATGACCAACTGGTACAATGCTATAACTTTGTCTTTTTGCTTTTAATACTAAGAATTCGTGGTCTTCTTTTAAAGTTAAGTTATAATGTCTTTTTAAATACTCTAAAAGCTTACTTGTTACAGTTACTCTATCAAAGCTATCAATCTTTTTTAGTATTGCTTCCGTCGTGATGTTTGATAAATCACCGCTTCCTATTTTACTTAATTTTACCACTGGCTAGTCCTGTTTATATTTTTTATACTGTTATACTACAATCTCAAATAAATAGCAATAGCAATGGCAATATTATCTATTCATACTAATAGAAGTTAAACTTGAATCTAAAATATACTTATATTATTATATGTTTTATGAGGTTTTTCTAAAGATTGATTCAGTATAATTTCTCCTAAAAAAATCTGTCGTAGATAGTAAAAAAGTCTCATTATGAAAAAAACCATTAAATTCTTACGTGCAAATCGTCATTCGTTTTTTGTTTCGGTTATTGCTATTTTATTACCTATTTTAGGAAGCCTTTTGAGTTTATATATCATCTTTTCCTATCCAGAGATAACGGAGTGGATAAAAGATCATTCTACACTATTTTTTATAGGAACAGCATTTACAATGGCTATTCTTTTGACTCCTACAACCTTTATTGCATCACTTAGTGGATTTTTGTTTGGTCTTAGTTCTTTAGTTTATGTTGTACCTGCATATCTCTTAGCTTCATTATTAGGGTATATCTTTGGTCGGTACTTAGACAAAGGAAGGCTACTTAAATCTATGGTAGACATGGATAATAAAGAACTTTTGAAAAATACAGTTGAGTCAAATCCATTTTGGTTTGTGATATTATGTAGAATATCACCCATTTTGCCTTTTGGATTGATGAATCTTCTTTTACCTGCATTTGGAGTTAAGGTAAAAGAGTTTATCACAGCAGGCACTTTAGGTATGCTGCCTAGAACTACACTTTTTGTATGGTTAGGCAGTGCTGGACAAAACCTAATAGAAGCCCTTAAAGCAGGTAATGGCGATATTGGATTCAAGTTTTATATGACATCTATACTAGTTATCATTTCTTCATTTGGTCTTTTATACTTATTTAAAAGGAAATTGCGACAGTTAAAATCGCTATAGATATTTATTACTATAATCCGTAAATAGTAGTTTTTAGAACAAATCGATTCTATCAAATATATTACTAAACTAGTAATGGTGAATTGATTGATACGAAAGAAAATATTGTTAATGTGATGTGTGTACGAGATAATAAATAATTAATGAAGGTCTAAAAAAGAAGTAAAAGCATAGAAAAGAGGGCTGTCTATAGACAGCCAACTTCATGAAAACAATCCCTTATTTATCAATACGTGTCTTTGCATATTCTATTTCTAAAATCTTAATGGCTTCAATATATTTCTCTTTAGAATCTAGTTCTATAGTATCTAGAAGTGGTTTATATTTCTGAAAAGTTGACCATACTCTTAAAAAAGCAGATTCTCTACCTTTATAAAATAAAGCGATGGCAGTAGTTCCATTTATAAGACCTTGGATAAATTTTGCTTTATCTCTTTGTCCTGATTTTTTGAACATATGCCAGTCATCCTCTAATACTTCATGAGCAGCTACGAACTGTTTATTATGTATTAGAGATATGAACTCATCTATTTTCATTTTTGTTTACATATACTTTTTAAGTACATCTGGAATAGTAATACTTCCATCTTCATTCTGATAGTTTTCCATAATTGCAACTAGCGTTCTTCCTACTGCTAATGAAGAACCATTTAAAGTATGAGTAAGAACATTTTTCTTTCCATCTTTAAATCTAATCTTTGCACGTCTTGATTGAAATTCTTTAGTATTTGAAATTGAAGATATTTCTCTATATTTATTTTGTCCTGGTAACCATACTTCTAAATCAATTGTAGTTGAAGCACTAAATCCTAAGTCACCAGTACAAAGTTGTACTTTTTGATGAGCTAGCCCAAGTGAAGTTAATAATTCACTTGCACAATTTACCATCTTATCAAACACTTCTTGTGATTGATCAGGTTTAGTAATTGCTACCATTTCAACTTTATCAAATTGATGTTGTCTAATTAATCCTCTTGTATCTCTTCCAGCACTTCCAGCTTCTTTTCTAAAACAAGGAGTATAAGATGTTAATAATAATGGTAACTCTTCAGCAGGAATAATTTCATCATTATAAAGATTTGTAAGAACAACTTCTGCAGTTGGAATTAAATATAAATCTTCTCCATCAATTTTAAATAAATCATCTTCAAACTTTGGTAACTGACCTGTTCCTTGAAGTGTATTTGTATTTGCCATAAAAGGAACATACCACTCTTCAAAACCTCTTTTAGAATTAAAATCTAGCATATAGTTGATTAGTGCTCTTTCTAATTTTGCGGCCTGACCTCTCATTGCTACAAATCTAGACTTTGCTAGCTTAACTCCTCTTTGAAAATCTAAAGAACCATCAAGTTCTCCTAAATCCCAATGCTCTTTTGGCTCAAAAGAAAATTTTGGTTTTTCTCCAATTGTTTCTAAAACTACATTTTCTTCTTCATCTGCACCATCTGGAACACAATCATCAGGAAGGTTTGGAACACCAAGTGCTATAGAAGTTAATTTTTCTTCTAATACCCTAACCTCATCTTCTAAAGCTTGTTTGTTTGATTTTAATTCATTAATACTTGCTTGAAGCGGAGCAATATCTAGTTTCTCTTTTTTATATCTACCAAATTCTTTAGATAATTTATTTTGCTCAGCCGTAACACTTTCCATTTTTTGTCTTCTTAGCTTTGCATCTTCAGAAATAGCTTTTAAATCATTTAAAACATTTTCTTCAACACCTTTTCTTGTTAAAGCAGTCGCAACGTTTTCAAAATCTCTTTGTAATAATTTTATATCAATCATTTCAATCTTTCTTATAAATTTTTTGCCATTATATCTAAAAATTTCTATATGAAGGCTTTTGTTGTTTTTTAGAATAAAACTAGTAAATCAAAACCTAAATTTTTTATATTCTGTTAGTTATATATAGAATTTATATACATATTTAATTGAATTTATTTTTTATTTAGTATAATTAAAAAAATATTTAATTTAGGATTTTTATGAAATATAGAATCTTTACAGTCAGTATTCCAATTTTATTGCTAATAATTGCATCATTTTATATTACTGCTCAATTTATTCAACCAAGTCCTAAAAAAGAGATTACCATAGCAACAGGAAGTAAAAATGGAAATTATTATAAAACAGCATTAGCTTATAAAAAACTTCTAGAAGAAGACAAAGTAAAAGTTAATATTATAACTTCAAAAGGTTCAATTGAAAATATAGAATTATTAAAACAAAACAAAGCAGATATAGCTTTTTTACAAAATGGTACAATATCAGGGGATGAGAGTTCCAATATAAAATCAATGGCATCTATATATTATGAACCACTTTGGGTATTTTACAAAAGTGAGGGTTTTTCAGTTGAATACATAATTCAATTTATATCAAAAAAAATATCTATAGGTAGCCATGGCAGTGGAACTAGAGATTTAGCACAAAATATTCTAAAGGATAATGGAATAAATAATGAAAATTCCACAATATTAGATTATGATTCCCAAAAAGCAAAAGAGGAACTACTTGCAGGAAACATAGATGCTATGTTTGTAGTAACTTCACATAACTCTGAAGTAGTAAAAGAGTTACTAGCAAATCCAAGCATAAACGTACTTAGTTTTAAAAGGGCCAAAGCTTATAGTAGAAAATACTCATTTTTAGAAGCACTTACTCTTTACGAGGGAACTTTAGATTTGTATAAAAACCTACCTTACGAAAACATCCATCTACTTTCTACAACGGCTAACCTTGTTATTAAAGATGGACTATCAGATGAATTAATTAGACTTTTACTAAAAAAAGTTGTTCAAGTGCACAATAAAAAGGATCTTTTTGCAAAGGCTGAACAGTTTCCTAATACTTATAATATGCAATTAGAATTAAATACTGAAGCGAAAAGATATTTTGAAAATGGAGATACTTGGCTTGAGAAAATCTTTCCATTTTGGATAGCATCTAATATTGATAGACTGAAAATTTTAATTATTCCACTTTTAACACTAATCTTTCCACTTTTTAAAGGTGTATTTCCTTTATATAACTGGACTATGAGATCAAAAATATATAAATGGTATGACGAGATACAAGATATTGATAAAAAGATTATCAATCTAAAAAAAGACGAATTACAAGATGAATTACAAAGTTTAGATAAACTAAGACGTGAGATTGAAAAAGAGACTACCGTTCCTTTAGCTTTTATGGGAGAATACTATAATCTTCAATTACATATAGAGCATGTAAGAAATAAAATAGAAAAAACGATAAATTAATACTGTTTAACATGCTATTACAACTACTTTTGATATAATTTCGCAAAATTTTCAAGGCTTTATTAAAAGGCCTTTTAACACTTTAAACGAAATTTATTTTCGTTTTTAAAAGAAGAAATAATAAGAAGCTTCTATTAAAAGACGGCTAATTAAAAGGATTTTACTTTGAGAATATTATCAGGAATTCAACCCTCAGGAACTTTGCATATAGGAAATTACTTTGGTGCAATTAAAAGAATTATAGAATCGCAAAATGAAGGTGAACTATTTGCATTTATAGCTTCATATCACGCACTAACATCTGTAAAAGATAAAGAAGTTCTAGAAAAAAATATCTTTGATGTTGCAGTTAACTTTCTTGCTCTTGGTATGGATCCCGAAAAATCTACGTTTTGGGCACAACATCACGTAAAAGAAGTTTTAGAACTATATTGGTTACTATCAAATCATACCTCTATGGGCTTATTAGAACGTGCTCATTCGTATAAAGATAAAACTTCAAGAGGTATTCAAGCTAATCACGGATTATTCTCTTATCCTGTCTTAATGGCTGCTGATATTTTATTATTTGATTCTAATATTGTTCCAGTTGGTAAAGATCAAATTCAACATGTTGAAATAGCAAGAGATATTGCAAGTTCATTTAACCATTCTTATAAAAAAGAGCTTTTCGTTTTACCAGAATCAAAAGTAGACGAGGTTTTAGCAACTGTTCCAGGAACTGATGGAGCTAAGATGTCTAAATCATATGGAAATACAATTGATATGTTTGGAACTAAAAAAAGTATTAAAAAACAAGTTATGAAAATAGTTACAGATTCAAAAGAACTTGATGAAGTAAAAGAGTGGGAAAACTGTAATATTTACAAACTATGTGAATTATTTATGAAAGATGAAGAACTAAAAGAGTTACAAGTAAGATATTCAACTCCAGGTGAAGGCTATGGTCATTTCAAACTTACTTTACTAGAAAAAATAAATGAATATTTTGCACCTTATGCTGAAAAAAGACAACATCTTATTGATAATCCAAACAAAGTAAAAGAGATATTAGATTTTGGTGCTAATAAAGCAAGAAAAATAGCATCTTCTAAGATGGAGATATTAAGAGACTCGGTAGGTTTATTATAAAGTTTTGAAAAGAAGATACTTTTTAGGTATCTTCTTCTTTTTATTCAAAAAACTCTATTGTATTTTTACCTTCTTTTTTAGCTTTATACATTGCTTCGTCAGCTTGTTTAATAATATCAGTTGCACTAATTGAATACTTATCAAATAATGTTATTCCAATACTAGGAGTAACATTATTTTTATGTCCTTCAATATCTTTTATATCATTTAAAATAAACTTTATTTTTTCCGCAAGATTTATTATATTTAATTTAGCTTCTTCCTTAGTTTTTCCAATACAATCGGATAATATAACAAATTCATCCCCTCCTATTCTTGAAACAGTATCTTCATCTCTTACACTATATTTCAAAGATTTAGATACTTTAATTAAAAGTTTATCACCAATATCATGCCCTAAGGTGTCATTTACTGCTTTAAAGTTATCTAAATCAATAAATATAAGTCCACCGATAATATTATGTCTTATTACTCTTTGAATCGCATGTCCTAATCTATCTAAAAGAAGTGACCTATTTGGAAGATCTGTTAAATAATCATGTGTTGCATTGTATTCTAATAATTTTTGTTTATCTTTTTGTTCACTAATATTTATGTATTGAGCTAGATAATTTTTAACAATACCATTTTCATCTTTTACAGCAGTAATAGTAGATAATAAAGGTACTGTTTTATTATTACTTAAAGTGTTATAAAGTTCGCCACTCCAAGAACCATTTTTATTTATCATATTCCACATATTAGTATAAAAATCTTCGCTATGATATTTAGAACTAAAAATGGAAGGTTTCTTTCCAAGAATATCTTTCTTCTCATAACCTATTTCAGTACAAAAAGCATTATTTGCATTAATTATATTAACATCTTTATCAGTAATTAACATCGGTTCATTTGTTTCAAAAGCATATGATATAATTCTTAGTTTATCTTCTTGAATCTTTCTTTCATTTTCATAATCTATTTTCTCTAATGCATGTTCAAGATTATGAATTATATTATTAAATAATATTAATATTTCTTTATCAAAAAAATCTCTATCATTAGAAAAGATAAATAATATATCAGTTATCATACCAAACTTTTTAACAGGAAAGGCAATAAAAGATTTTAAATTGTATTTTTTAATCAATTCATAATTAAAAAAATCTTTTTCTTTTTTCAAGTTATTAAACATAACATATTTATTTTTTTTTATAACTTGTTCTATAATTTTAATATCATTATTTAAAATTGCTTTTGTATTATTTTGTTCAAATACTAAATCAAATTTATCACCAATTTCTTTATAAATTAAACTAAAAGACATATTAGTATTTGTTGATAATAGTTGGCATATCTTTTTAAATATCTTTTTTTCAGTATTTGATTTTATTAAAAGTTTATTTGCAGAATTCAACAAAGCGTATACATTTTGCTGTTTTTCTATTCTTGATATATTCCTTTGTTCTTTTAAAATTATCTGTCTTAAAAGATATATCAATATTATAATAATTAAAATCATAACTATCAATAAAGTTAGACTAAGCATTATTGATAAATATGCTTTTCTTTCAACTTCCTCAATATTATTAAGTGTTTTCGCAGAAATATATTCATACACATTTTCTAAAGCATCAATTTTTTTTGTTTTTAATATAAGCCATTCTTCTACAGAAATTTTCTTATCAAAATTACTATTTACCAAGTTTGATCTTATATTTAGAATTTTACTAAATTCTAAAGTATTAACTTCTTTTTTATATTTTTCTACTTCATTTATACTAGCACGTAACAAAAAATTCTTTATGTTTATCTCTTCAATAATATAACTTTTTCTAAGTAAATCATACTCTTTATCTTTATTAGTTAATTTATTATAAAGAAAATAAGTAGTTATTCCTCTTTGTATAGCAGCTTGTTCTTTTGCTATTAAAAGATAATTAATATAAGCTAGTCTATTGTCAAATTTCATTGTAGGTTTTATTTTAGAATATAAAGCAATTGTTTCTAAAACCAAATCATTGATTAAACTCATTTCTGATATCACAGTAAAAGGCGTTATAGAAAAGTTATCAACTTTTGATCTTAATAAGCTTAAAGTTGAAATAGCAATTTGAATCTTTTTTATATTATTTACTTTTGCTATAGAAATATTAATACTATTTTTTAAAAGTTCTTTATATAGTTTATTTGTAATCAATCTTTGCTGTTTTAACTCTTTAGTAAATTTTTGTGAAGATAAATATGCCGAAGATAATCCACGTTCTTTTTGTAAAGAGTGTGATAAATATTCTAAGTCTTTAATATTACTAATACTTCTTTTAATTTTACTCGATTGATTTAAAATCTCATTATTTTCAGAAATTAGAACATAATTAAAATATAACATACCAATATAAGGAAATAAAAATACAAATATAATTTTTAAAAATAGAGTGTTCTTAAACAATAGCTTCCTTCATAAGAATTATTTTAATTTTTGTTGATTTTCATTATATATGAATTATATGATTTATTCAATAAAGATGGACATTCAATTTATAATTCTACATTATTTTTTGAACAAATATAACATTATTTATTTTTTTTGATATATTTTCAACTCTTTTTTGCCAAAGTTTAGTAAACTCTTTTTTTTCATCATTATTTGCAACTTTTGAAATACATTTTTGCATTAACTCTCTCATAGTATCTTCAGCTTTTATAGAACTTGGATCATAAGAAACTTTTACACTTTCATTTGTATCCCTTCTAATAAATCTTACATTAGCATTAAGATCTTTTCCAAAAAACATTAGGTGATTTCTACTAAATAATCCCATTATTCCTTTAAAACCACTATTTGTTGTTGCACCTGTAATATTTGTAATTACATTTGCAATGACACCAGCAACTCCCTCTTCTACATTTTGTGAAAATTCTATTATAATTTCACCTCGTTTTGGTATTTCATCTTTATATAACTCTTTTAAACCTTCTAAAGTCATTAAATAGGCACCTAAAACAGTTGGACAAGAGTGTCCAGCACTTTTAACAATATCTATATATGAAAATTCAATTATTCCATCTTCAGTTGCACCTAAAAAATCTGATAAATCATCTTTTAGCTTAATTGTTTCAATTTGATTAAAAAAATCTGGGTAATTCATAGTTAACTCTTTTTATTTTTTGTAATATTACATAAAAAGGAAAATAAATACCTTGATTTAAATTAAGAAAATTATATTAATAAATATATTATTTTTTACATATAAAAATATGTTTGTCAGACTCTTCAGTAGAATGAAGATTAAAGTTAATTACTTCTTCTATAACAAAGCCCACTTCTTCTAATATTGTTTTTAGAAATATGGTCTCATAATAGTATTGTGTAACTCTTCCCTCTTCTTTGTTATATAAACCATTTTTAGTTTCACTAAAAAAAGTTATATCAGTATTTAATTTTTTATCTTCAAAAAAAGCATCTATGGCAATAAATTTATCTTTTAAATTTATATTTAAACTTCCTTGTGCAACCTCATCAAAACCAAAAAAAGTATTTATATCAAATATAAAATAACCATCTTTATTCAAAATTTTAAATGCATCAATGAAAAACTTTTTTAAATC
>JAAETO010000395.1 GCA_024228275.1 Arcobacter sp. | reverse complement strand
ATGCCTTGTTATTTTGTACCAATTGTATTATAATTAATAATAAGCCCGGATAGCTCAGTTGGTAGAGCAGTGGATTGAAGATCCTCGTGTCACCAGTTCGAATCTGGTTCTGGGCATTTTATATCTAATCAGTTGATTCTACATTCAAAAATTTAGTTCTACTGGAATCAAACATTAAATCAACAGTTCCAACTGGACCATTTCGTTGTTTTGCAATAATTAATTCAACATTATCTATCGAATTTAAATTTTCTGAAGATTCATGAGAATTATAATAACTTTCTCGATATAACATTAATACTAGATCAGCATCCTGTTCAATCGAACCACTTTCACGTAAATCTGATAAAATAGGTCTTTTATTTATACGATTTTCAACATTCCGACTTAATTGTGATAAAGCAATAATTGGAACATTAAATTCTCGTGCAAGGTTTTTTAATGAGCGCGTTATTTGAGATAATTCTTGTGTTCGATTATTTGTACCAAATTTACTACTTTGCATTAATTGTAAATAATCAATAATAATTAATCCAAGTTGATTTTGTTCAAAAAGTATTTTTTTAATTTTAGATTTTATGTCTTGAATCGAAGGATTTGAAGTATCATCAATAAAAAATGGTAAAGAAGATAAATTTTTAATACTAGAATTTAATTTTACCCAATCTTCTTTATAAAGATTCCCAGTTTTTAATCTTAAATTGGTTATATCAGTTTCATTCGTTAATAATCGATAAGTTAATTGTTCTTTAGACATTTCTAAACTGAAAAATAAAACAGGAAAATTAGAATTTTTAATAACATTTGATCCAATATTTAATGCTAAAGCAGTTTTTCCCATAGAGGGCCGACCTGCGATAATAATTAAATCAGATTTTTGAAAACCTTGGGTAAATGAATCTAAATCAAAAAACCCAGAAGAAACACCTGATAAAGATGGTTTTAAAGCTTTTTGCTTTAGCTCTAAAAAAACTTGTGAGAATAATTCAGCACTACTTGTTATTTTTTGAATTTTAATTTGATTTGTAATATTAAAAATATCAACTTCTAAGTCAGACAATATTGATTCTAACGAAATATTAGTTACATAAGCGGAATTAATAATTTCATATCCTAATTTAATTAATGAGCGACGTAAAAACTTATCGTGGATTAATTTTATATAATCTTCTAAATATAATAAATTTGGGACATAATTAATTAATTCAGTTAAAACTTGAGTTCCACCAATATCATTTAATCGACCATTATCTTGGAGAAATGTATTCAAAGTTACAATATCAATTGGAATTTTCTGACTATACATTTCAATTATAGATTGATAAAGTTCTTGATGATTTTTAAAATAAAACGTTTCAATTTTTACACTACGTAAAGTAATTTCAATTGCTTCAGAGCTAACTAATAAACTACTTAGAATAATTTTTTCAGCTAAAAAATTATGAGGTAAATATTTTTCAATTGTTAATAAATCGGAAGTTTTATTGACATTCGGCATAATTAAACTCTTTTGAATAATTTTAATTTTATTAAATATGATTTTAACTATTGCTTTTTTTGTTTATTATACTTAAAATATATATTAAGCGTCCTTAGTTCAGTTGGTAGAACGCTAGTCTCCAAAATTAGATGTCGAGGGTTCAAGTCCTTCAGGGCGCGTTTCTCTTATATATAAGAGGTTTATATTTT
>JAAETO010000394.1 GCA_024228275.1 Arcobacter sp. | reverse complement strand
GCAAATTTTCTTCCAATATTCTCTACTAATGGTAAAAATATAATTTTTAATTCTTCTGAATTATAATCAATAAATCTTTTTACTTTCACATTTTGAATAGATATTTTTATGTCATTCTTATATCTAATGTAATTTTTAATGTTATATTTTTTCATTGTTTCTATTTAAAATATCTTTTTCTTGTTTAAGTTCTTTGCTCATATTCCTATGTATTGTTCTACTTGAACATTTAAGTTCTTTAGCTATATTAGTTATAGTAATATTTTTTCCTTTTTCGTTAATATCTAACATAGATTGATAAATCATTTCTTCATCTATTGTACTTTTCCTTCCAATTAAACGTCCTACAACACTTAGTTTTTCAGATCTGTCTAATCCACAAAAATCTTTAAAAACAATTTTTCTTTGTTTGTTTTTAGGTGGTCTTTCTAAATCTTGCATATAAACATCTTTTAATATCCTATCTAATAAAGAAGGAGAGACATCAAATGTTACAAAATCATTTGGTTTATATACAATATATTTAGCTAAATTGGTAAAGTTATTTAAATCTAAATCGTCATTTAACCACCATAAAGTTAATAAATGCCATTTTAAAGATTTAATCGTTGTAATTTTACCTGGACTATTAAATAAGCTATAGTACCCATGAGTCCCATCAGCATAATACCATCCCCATTCATATTCTTTAGTTGGTGGATCGTCTGAATACTTTCGATATCTTATACGATTATCATTTAGATATTTCATATTGCGTGACATTAGCCTCTTATTCTATATCTTTAGACCTAACGTCACCCAAGCATGCATAATACATTTCTTCAACAGTATAATATTGTTGTATTAATTCTTGAAAATCTCTTTTATTTGCCCCCATTTATTGT
>JAAETO010000393.1 GCA_024228275.1 Arcobacter sp. | reverse complement strand
TTGTTCTGGTCGTCTTATTCCACTAAATGAAGTCCAACAATCTTTACAAAAGTATCTTTTTATTCCTCTTCTTGAACCTCTATTTTGAGTATTAATTGATTGACAATTTGGACATATTTTGGAACTTTTTTACAACCATTTGTAAATAAACCTTTGTTTACTACTAATATACTGAGCTTAAGTTAATGTTTTACGCACCCATTTTTTTAATTAAGTCGAAAAATCACTTTTATTTTTTTTTGTTAAACTTATTATAATATAATATTTATAGTTCGAATAATGATTTCTTATTTTAACTTATTTAAGCTTTTCTTTAAGACAAAATAAATAATGTTTTGTATATAATTTTGCTCTAAAATGACCCTGTCGTCTAGTGGCCAAGGACATCAGGATTTCATCCTGAGGACGCATGTTCGAATCGTGCTGGGGTCGCCAATTATTAACTTATTTCTTTGACAATTTATAGAACTTAAAAATGCTAAAATAACTTATCGTTATATATAGAATACAATGCTTTTATATATTTAATCCTGAAATATTATTTCAGAATTAAGTTTTCACACAAATTCAGACATAAATACTCTTTTGTTTCCATCTTTTTTAATTTGAGAAAAGTTATCTAAATAATCTAAATAGGTAACTAAATATTTTCTACTTATAGGATATTTTTCTTTAAAATTAGCAATATCAATATATCCATCTTTTTTCATAATATTTTTCATTTCTTGGACAATATTACTTAAACTTTGAGCATGAATAAAAAGATTGTGTTTTAATCTAACAACTGCTTTTTTAGATGTCAAAGATTTTAAGATATTATCTCCCATCTTTCTATCTAAATCTAAATCATCATATATATTATATGGAGCAGTTGGAGTTAAATTTTCATTTTCTAATCTTTTTAAAACAATATTTTCTAAAGATGTTTTTAAATCCTCTTTGATATTTGCATTTTTATATAAATTACCATCTTTTAATAAAAAGTTTTCATTTTCTAGTTCTTCTAAAACAATATCAATAAAACTTTCACTTGCCCATTTCATACGAAGTTGAATTGAAGCATTTGAAAGTAGGGCAAATTGATTTTTTGTATATATATTCATAATTGATTGTTTTATAAGATTTTTTGTAGCATATGGATATAAAACAAGTGATTTTTCATCAATAAATGTATCTTCTAAATTTTGCGCATAATCTAAAGCTTTCTCATGACTTAGGGCAAATCTTTGAGCGGATGAAATTAGACCTAAACCTTTTTTATGAGCATTTAGTAGTATTTTATATGCTCCTGTAATATCTTCTTTTTCTAAAGTCTCTAAAAGTTGTAGTTTTTGAGTTTTTTTCATAGGGTCCATTACAGGATTTAAAACACTTGCACCTGCAATAGTATCATTGCCTTGTCTAATAATTAGTTTTTCTTTATAAATAGAAAAAATAGGGATACTAGATTTAATCATAGCAAATCCAGTCTGTAAAGACTGAGTACTGCTAAAGAGTAAAATCTTAGCTTCAATCTTTTTAGAGCCAATAAATACAGAATATTTTTGATTATGATTTAGTTCTTTATTTTTTAAACATTTAAAAGATATATCAATAGTATCAAATCCTCTTAAGTATCCTTTTTTTGATATTACGAAACCTTTTTTAATATCTTTTGTATTAACTCCTGATAAGTTTATAGCAGTTCTATTTGAGATATTTGAAATTTCGCTATTTTCTCCATGAACTTGAAGATTTTTTACTTTTGCATCTTTTTTCATATCACAAATAAATAGTTTTTCATTTAATTTGATTGGTTTTCCTAAAACAGTTCCTGTTACAATTGTTCCTGAGCCTTGCGATGAAAAAACTCTATCAACGTAGTATCTAAAGAAATTTTCTTCTACTTTTGTATTTGCATTAAGTGAAAATAGTTTATCTTTTAATGTTTGAATTGAATTTTCATCATAAATTGATACAGCGCTTGTAAATAGTAAATCAAAGCCAAATTCTTTTACATATTCTTCAATCTCTTGAGTGATTTTAGGTAAAGTACCTTCTTCAACTAAATCTTTTTTTGTTATAGTTAAAATTGCATTTTTAACACCCAACAAAGACAAAATTTGTAAATGTTCAGTTGTTTGAGGCATTATTTTCTCTGCAGCACTTACAACTATCATTACACAATCAAAAGAAAAAGCTCCTGCAATCATATTTTTAACAAGTTTCTCATGTCCTGGAACATCAATAAATGCAATATTTTTATCTGCTTTTGATATATTAGAAAAACTTAAATCAATAGTTATTCCTCTTTCTTTTTCTTCTTTTGTTGTGTCACCTTCATAACCATTTAAAGCTTTTATCAAAGCTGTCTTACCATGGTCAATATGTCCACAAGTTCCTATAATATAATTATTCATTACTACTTCCATTTACTAATTCTTTTATACAGTTTTCTATTTTTTTTATATCATTTATTTGTATAGTTCTAAAATCTAAAAGATATTTTTCATCTTCAATTCTACCTACTATATTATTGGCTCTTAAAAGTTTTTCTATCTTATTTGGTTTATAATCTTTTATTTTTAAAGCTAAAGCAACTGTTGGTATTTTTCTATTTGGAGTTGTTCCTCCACCAATTACAGTTTTTGTATGAATAATCTCACATTTACAAATATTATCTATTTCTACTTTTAATATATTTGCATTCTCTTCTAGCTCTTTTGTAGAGGTAAATAACATTTTTAAAGTTGGGATGTCATCTATTTTGCCAAGTAAAATAGATTTGATATTTTCTTCTAAAAGTGCAAGAGTTATTTTATCAACACGTAGCATTCTTAGCAGTTGATTCTTTTTTAGCTTTGATATTAACTCTTTTTTTCCTACTATGATTCCAGCTTGAACACTTCCTAGAAGTTTATCTCCTGAAAAACTAAGAAGACTAGGGTTATATTTCATTATATTTGATACAGATGGTTCAGATTCATCTAAACCATAAGGTAAATCAATTAAATGTCCACTTCCCATATCGTAGTAATCTATTACATTATTTTGTTTTGCAACATCAACAATCTCTTCAAAATCAACTTCAGAAGTAAATCCTTCAATAGAGTAGTTTGATTTATGAACTTTCATAAGCATTGCTGTATTTTCATTTATAGCATTTTCATAATCTCTTAGATGAGTTTTATTAGTTGTCCCTATCTCTTTTAAAATAGCTCCACTATTACTCATAACATCAGGAACTCTAAAACTACCACCAATTTCTACAAGTTCTCCACGGCTTACTACTGCTTCTTTATTTTTGGCAAAAGTATTAAGTATTAAAAAAACTGCACTTGCGTTGTTGTTTACAATTAAAACATCTTCACATCCCAAAGTTTGACATATTATTTTAGATATATGAGCGTACCTTTCTCCTCTTTTTCCTTTTTGTAAATCGTACTCAAGATTGTTATATGAAGTTGCAACATCTTTTGCTTTATTAAAAGCATTTTCATTTATTAAACTTCTTCCTAAATTTGTATGAACTATTACGCCAGTTGCATTTATAACTTTTTGTAAAGATGGTTTGGTAATACGTTCATACTCATTTTTGACTTTTTTTATTAATTCAACTTCATTTATCTCATCAATTTCTTTGTTTAAAATATTTTCTCGTAAATTTTGCAAAACTTTTTTTGAAATCGTAGTAATCAACGGTATCGCCATACCTTTGAATACTTCTTGTGATATAAATTTATCGACTTTAGGAATAGATTTTAGTAAAATCATTTTTACCCTTTTATATTTTTTTAATATTTTTATTGTAAAATACGCTTCATAAATTTGGGGGGTATGTGATCCTGGTGGACACCGCAGGCTTCAACCCTGATCGGCGGTTTTGATGACAAACACCGCGGTAGGTTCGATTCCTACACCTTCTCGCCAAATTTTATCTAATATATAATTATTTCTGATTGACCTCTTGGTCTTACTTCACCAATAATTGTTGCATATCCATATGTTATATCTTCAACTTTTTTTATATACTCTTTTGCATCATTTTCATCCATTGATATTAATAATCCTCCAGATGTTTGTGCATCACAGTATAGTTGATATAAATTAGAATCATTTGACATTAAAGTAGTCTTATCTTCTAAATATTTCATATTTCTTTTTGTTCCTCCAGGAACAACACCTTTTTGCGCCAAGTTATTTGCTTCAGTTATTATTGGAACACTACCACCTTGTATAGCAAATGAAGTTTTTTCATTTGTTGATTCTAGGGCATGACCTAAAAGTCCAAAACCAGTAATATCAGTACAAGCACTTACATCATAATCTCTTAAAATCTTAGATGGAAGATAATTTAATGACTCCATTATTTTAATAGCTTCCTTAGTCGTAGCCTCATTTAATAAGTCTCTTTTTATTGCAGTTGTTAAAATACCCATACCTAAAGGTTTAGTTAAAACTAAAACATGTCCAATTTTAGCTGTGTTGTTTCTTAGTATTTTATTTGGATGAACTATACCTGTTACTGATAGTCCATAATACATTTCAGGTGATTCAATAGTATGTCCACCTAATAAAAGTCCACCACATTCTTTAATTTTTTCATTTCCTCCATGTAATATTTCGCCTAATACTTCTTTTTCCTGGTTTTTACCGTCAAAGCCTACAATATTTAGAGCAGTTTTAACCTCTGCACCCATTGCAAATACATCAGATAAAGAATTAGCAGCTGCTATTTTTCCATATATATACGGGTCATCAACGACTGGCGTAATAAAATCTAAAGTTTGAACTAATGCTTCTTCATCATTTAATTTATAAACACAAGCATCATCACTATTTTCAAATCCTACAAGTACTTTATCATCATTTGGAACTAAGTTACGAATTGTTTGTTTCAGGTCACCCGGACCCATTTTCGCAGCTCAGCCAGCAGCTTGAACAAATTTTGTTAATTTATATTTATTATTCATTTTTACCTCGAGTTGTCTCTATGGTTTAGTGTTTAAGTGTATATAAGGAGTTTACGGAAGAAACATTTATGTACACCTATTCCATAGGTTAATGTAAGTTTTATTTTACAATAATTATATTAAAGTTTAATTATATATAGTAAATTTTTTTTTACCCTTTAAGTGAAAATTTATAAATTCTTTATTATAGTTTCATTACAAAAAGCATTAACCTAAGGTTTAGGTTGGACATATTTGAAAATGCACTGATATGACTACACATGCTTCAAATAAAATTTGGAGTTATAATGAAAAAACTTTTACTTTCAGCACTATTATGTGCTTCTACAATGTTTGCACAAACATTTACATTTACAGCGATCCCAGATCAAGATGAAACTAAATTAAAAGAGAGATTCTCTTTATTAGCTAACTATTTATCAAAAGAGTTAAACTTAGATGTTAAGTTTGTTCCAGTTAAGTCTTACTCTGCTTCAATTGCAGCGTTTAGAAACAACCAAGTTCAATTAGCATGGTTTGGTGGCTTATCAGGTGTTAAAGCTAGGTTAATTGTTCCAGGTTCTGTTGCAATCGCTCAAGGTGTTGAAGATCCTAACTTCCACTCATTTTTAATTGCTCATACTTCAACTGGATTAGAAAAAAGTAAAACAATACCAAAAGGAATTGAAGGTAAGACATTTACATTTGGTTCAAAAGGTTCAACTTCTGGAAGATTAATGCCTGAGTATTTTATTACAGATGCTTTTAAAAAATCTCCAAATGATATTTTTAAAAAAGTTGGATTTTCAGGAAACCACTCTAAGACTGTTGCTTTAGTACAAAGTGGAGCTTATGAAGTAGGTGCTGTTAACTATAAAGTATGGAAAAGAGAGCTTAAATCTGGTAAAATCGATCCATCAAAAGTGAAGATTATTTATCAAACACCTGGATATCCAGATTATAACTTCACTGCTAGAGGTGACTTAGATAAGCAATTTGGTGAAGGTTTTACAAAAAAACTTCAAACAGCTATTTTAAATATAAAAGATGAAAAAATCTTAAATGCATTCCCAAGATCTGGGTTTATTAAAGCAACAAATGAAGACTTTGCACCTATATTAACTACAGCTAGAAAATTAGGTCTAGTAGACTAAGGAGAAGATAATGGCTTTTAATTTTGAAAATGAAACAATTTCATACGAAAATTTAATAGCTATTAATTCCTTAACACTTAATATTAAAAAGGGCGAGAAAGTTGCTCTTTTGGGTAAGAGTGGGAGTGGAAAATCAACCTTATTAAAAAGAATGTATGAACTACAAAATGAAAGTAGTTCATATATTCCTCAAGAACTAGGTCTTGTAAATAACCTTTCAGTATTTCATAATGTATATATCTCTAAACTTGATACAAATTCACTTTTTTATAATCTTAGAAATTTACTTAAGCCAGTAAAAAAAGAAATTAGTGGTATTTCAAATGTTTTAAATGAACTTTTATTAGATGATAAAATATTTGTAAAATCACATAACTTATCAGGTGGACAAAAACAGCGTGTTGCAATTGCACGAGCTTTGTATGAAGAAAAAAATATTCTTCTAGCTGATGAACCTATCTCTGCTTTAGATGAATTTTTATCAAAAAAAGTTGTCTCTAAACTTACGTCTTCTTTTGATACAGTAGTTTGTACTTTACATAATGTAGATTTGGCTTTAGAAAACTTTGATAGAGTTATAGGTTTAAAAAGTGGTAAACTTCTTTTAGATAAGAAATGTGAAGAGATAACTATTCAGGATAGAGAAGCCTTATATAATGCTACAAAATAAAAGTGTAAATGTAAGCTTACTTTTTCTAGGTATTGCTTTTGTCTCTTTTTTATTCGCTGATTTTTCTGTTTCAACACAAGAACCATTTTTAGAGTTAAAAAAATTTATATTTTCTATTGTAAACATGGATATAAAAACAATTCCATCACTTCTACCCGCACTTTTTACAACAATATCAATTGCAGTTGTTGCAATGTTTTTTTCTGTAATTATTGGTTTTTTTCTTGCAATATTTTTTGAAAACTTTTTTCTTAGAATTACTCTAGCTTTTACAAGAGCAATACATGAGCTTTTTTGGGCATTGATCTTTTTACAAATCTTTGGTTTAAATACTTTAACAGCATTGTTGGCAATTATTTTACCCTACAGTGCAATTTTAGCAAAAGTGTATGCCGAAATACTTCAAGAACATGATAGTTTTCCAAGTGAGTTAAAGGGTAAGTCAAAAATCTCATATTATATTTATACAAAAATTCCTGATGCTTTTCCTCATTTAGTAGCTTATACTTTTTATAGGTTCGAATGTGCCTTACGATCAACTGCTATTTTAGGTTTTGTTGGAATAACTACTTTAGGATAC
>JAAETO010000392.1 GCA_024228275.1 Arcobacter sp. | reverse complement strand
CACTTAAAATATGAGTCTTCATTATTCAGATATATTGTATTTATTGCAGTTTTAACACTATGTATATTTTTTATTATAATAGCTTTTGATGCTATTTTTAGAAATAACACATCTGATTTTTTTATTTAGGAGCAAAGAATGTTAGAAGGAATCGAAGGCGTATCAAGTTTCGCCGAAAATATAGATTATACATTTTGGATGGTTAATCTAATCTGTTTGTTCTTATTTATAATTACAATAGGTGCTATGTTTATATTTATTTATAAATACAGTGAAAAAAGATCAAAACTAAAAGATACAGAAAACATCAAGCATAATCTTTCATTAGAAATTGCTTGGACTGTAATTCCTACTATTTTATTGATGTATGTTTTCTATATTGGTTTAGATGCATTAAAAGTTCAAAGAACTATGCCAGAGGATAATAAAGCTATAGTCGTAAAAGTTACAGGTATGAAATGGTCATGGAGTTTTGAATATGAAAATGGGAAAAAAAGTTCAGAATTAACAGTTCCTGTTAATAAAGATATAAAACTAATTATGACTGCACCAATAAATGATATTTTACATGCTTTTTTTGTACCATCGTTTAGAATAAAAGAAGATGTTATTCCAGGTCAAATAACAAAATTATGGTTTAACTCAGAAAAAAAAGGAAAATTTGATATCCTCTGTGCCGAATACTGTGGAACAAGGCATGCTTATATGCGTTCTTATGTAAATGTTGTATCACAGGAAAATTTTGAAGAATTTTTAAATCCTAAAGTAGTAGTTAAAAAAACTGCTGATGAGATATTGAATCAATTAGGATGTATTGGATGTCATACTACAGATGGTACTCCGTCAGTAGGTCCATCATTTAAAGATTTATATAATACTGAAGTTAAAGTTACTGTTAATGGAGAGACTAAAACAGTTAAAAGAGATGAAGCATATTTAAAAAGAGCAATTGAAGATCCTAATTATGAAGTTCCAGAAGGTTATACTGCAAATGTAATGCCTGGCTTTAAAGGTGCTTTAACTGATGAAGAAATGCAAACAGTTATTAATTACTTTAAAGGAATTGAAGAAGATACAACTCCTAAACTTAATGGAGAAGATATTTCTTCTGTAAATGGATGTATAGGTTGTCATACAACAGATGGTACACCATCAGCTGGTCCAACTTTTAAAGGTATCATGGGAAGAAAAACTGAAATCATACGTGATGGAAAAACTATGGAAATTACTATTGATGAAGAGTATTTAAGAAAAGCAATAGTTGATCCTTCTTATGAATTAGTAAAAGACTATGCTAATATTATGCCTCCATTTAAAGATGTATTAAATAAAGATGAAGTTGATGCAATTATTGAGTATTTAAAGAAATAAAATGATAAAAAATATTTTATCACTCACTAAATTTCAACTTTCTTTTACAGTAAGTTTGTCATGTTTATTTGGATATATATTGTCAACTAATAAACTAGATTCGGGTAGCATATACCCGTTTCTAGCTGTTCTATTCTTAGCTCTTGGAGTTTCTGCATTAAATCAAATTCAAGAATATAAATTTGATTCATTAATGCCAAGAACTCAAAATAGACCATTGCCTTCTAAAAGTATTTCTTATCTTCAAGCAGTTATAATTTCATCAACATGTATATTATTATCTATGCTTTTTATATACTTAGTACTTGGATTATTTGGTGTAGTAGTGTTTATTGCTGTAATAATTATTTATAATTTTTTATATACAAAAGCGAAAAGACATACTATTTACGCAGGAGTTTATGGAGCTATTTTAGGAGTTATTCCTCCTTATGTTGGATGGATAAGTACTGATGAATATGAATTAGGAATTAAATTTATTGCTTTAGGATTATTTTATTTTATTTGGCAAATTCCGCATTTCTGGTTATTAAATTTAAAGTACTATAAAGAGTATGAAAAAGCTGGTTTTCCAACTATTACTACTGCATTTGGGGAAGATAGTCTTATTAGAATAACCTTTATATGGTTAATTTTTACTCTAATTAGTGGTAGTTTTTTAATAATAGTTTTTAAAGTTGAATCTATATTTATTATAATACCTCTTACAGCTTTAACATTATATATGCTATATACATCTTTTAAACTTTTAAAATACAAAAATTTTATTTATAACTTTATACATATTAATGTTTATATGCTTCTTTTAATGATTCTACTTGTTATAAATGCATTATTCACCTAAAAAAAGATAAAGTTAGATATAATACCTACTTTTTAAATAAAATTTTAGGATATTAATGAAAGACTTTTTCAAATATTATTTGCCATATTATAAAAATTATAAATTTAAAATATTTTTGGCTTTAATAGGAATTATTTTAGTAGCGGGAGGAAGTGCAGGATTAGCATATGTAATTAAACCGCTATTAGATGAAGTCTTTATAGCAAAAGATCAAACTATGCTATATTTAGTTCCAACTTTTTTAATTATAGCTCAATCTTCTCAAGGAATTGGGAAGTACATACAAGTTTATTATATCTCTTATGTAGGACAAGATATCATTAGAATCATAAGAGATAAATTATTAGAACATATTTTCACTTTAGATATTGATTTTTTTCAAAAAAAGCATGGTGGAGAATTAATTTCTAGAATCACAAATGATATTAATAGAATTCAAGATGCTGTTTCTACTCAAATTGCTGGATTAGTAAGAGAATTTCTAACTATCATAGCATTAGTTGCTTATGTTATTTTTTTAAATCCAGAATTAGCTTTTTATGGTTTAATAATAATGCCTTTGGCTCTTTACCCTATCTCTATTTTATCAAAAAAAATGAAAAAGCTTTCTTTTCGTTCTCAAGAATCAGCTTCAGATATAACCTCTCATTTAAGTGAAGTATTTAATAATATTGAAATTATAAAAGCTAATTCAACAGAAAAAGGTGAATTAGAAAAATTTGAAGATCATAATAGAAACTTCTTTAAAGTAAATGTAAAATCTGTAAAAACAAATGAATTAACTTCTCCTATTATGGAAATTATTGGTTCATTTGCAGCTGGATTAGTAATTATCTTTGGAGGGAGTCAAGTTATTGATGGTTCAATGACTGCTGGAACTTTTTTATCTTTCATTACTGCACTTTTTATGTTATATACTCCAATAAAAAGAATTGCATCTATATATAATGCTTTCCAAGATGCTATTGCTGCACATGAAAGAATTCTTGATATATATAATACTAAACCTACAATTTTAAGTGGTAAAGAAGATTTTCCTAATGAAATAGAAAAAATTGAACTTAATGAAGTAGAATTAAAATATGACAATTTTCTTGCATTAAAAAATATTAATCTTAGTGTAAAAAAAGGTCAAAAATTTGCACTTGTTGGAGATAGTGGTGGAGGTAAATCTTCATTAATCAATCTTCTTATTAGATTTTATGATACAAGTAAAGGTCAAATACTTTTTAATAATACTTGCCTAAAAAATATTAATATTAATTCTTTAAGAAACAATATATCTGTTGTAACGCAAAGAGTTTATATTTTTAATGCTTCAGTTGCTGCTAATGTTGCATATGGATATGAAATAGATGAAAAAAAAGTAATTTATTCTCTTAAACAAGCTCATGCTTATGACTTTATATCTAATATGAATGAAGGTATTTATACTGAGCTTGATGAGTTTGGAACAAACTTAAGTGGTGGGCAAAGACAAAGAATTGCAATTGCGAGAGCTTTATATAAAAATCCAAAAATACTTATACTTGATGAAGCAACTTCAGCACTTGATAATGAAAGTGAATCAATAATTAGTCAAGTGATTGATGATATAAGTAAAGATAGAATTACTTTTGTTATTGCACATAGATTAAGTACAATTAAGAACGCTGATAAAATTGCAGTATTTAAAAAAGGTGAGATAGTTTGTATAGATTCTGAAGAGAATTTACTTAAAAACTGTAATGAGTATAAACGCCTATACAACCTAGCTAATATCTGACATCAACATTATTTTAAACAATTTTAGATAAAATAATGAAATTTCAAAAAAGGAACAGTTTGTTAAACTATAAAACACTGACAAAAGTACTATTTAAGTTTCAACCAGAAAATGCTCATAACATTGCAGAATTTGGATTAAGACTATTGCCAAACCTTAGATTTATAAATAATTATATGGTTAATAAAAATTTTATCATGAATCCCAAACTAACGCAAGAAGTTAACGGAATAAAATTTGTAAACCCAGTAGGTCTAGCAGCAGGTTTTGACAAAAATGCAACTATGGTAAAATCTATGCCGGCACTTGGATTTGGTTTTACAGAAATTGGAACTATGACACCTAGAGCTCAAGAAGGAAATCCAAAACCTAGAATGTTTAGATATCCTGAATTAAACTCAGTACAAAATGCCATGGGTTTTAATAACGCAGGTTCAACAAAAGTTTTAACAAATATCAAAAAAGTTTACCCTTTTTCAATACCTATTGGAGCAAATATTGGTAAGAATAAAACTACTTCAGAAGAGTTTGCTTTACAAGATTATAAAATATTAATTAGAAAATTTGAAAACACAAGTGATTATTTAGTAATTAATATTTCTAGTCCTAATACACCAAATCTTAGAGATTTACAAAATGAAAAGTTTATAACAGAACTATTTACTATGGCAAAAGAAATGACATCAAAACCAATTTTTCTTAAAATTGCTCCTGATATGGAAGTTGACGTTGCAATTAATTTATGTAATACAGCAGTAAATGCTGGAGCATCTGGAATCATAGCTACTAATACAACTATTGATTATTCACTAGTTCCAAATTGTCAAGACTTTGGAGGATTAAGTGGTGCTTGCTTAACAGAAAAATCATATAATCTTTTTAAAGAAATAGCAAGTGAACTCTATGGAAAAACAACTTTAATATCTGTTGGAGGAATATCAACAGGAGAAGACGCATATAAACGTTTAAAAGCTGGGGCATCTTTAGTTCAAGCATATACTGGGATGATTTTTGAAGGACCTTCTATGGTTAGAAAAATCAATGAAGAGATTTTAGAACTTATGCAAAAAGATGGTTATGAAAATATATCTGAAGTTATTGGTTCAGATTTAAAATAAATTAAAATTTAAATAAGGAACATTTATGAAAAACATATTATTGTCTTTTTTGTTCTGCTTATTTTTTTTAGGAGAATTAATGGGTCAAAGCTTACCTAAGTATCATACTAAAACTTTAGAAAATGGTCTAAAGATAGTCGTTATTCCAATGGACAATGGTTCAAATGTAGTATCTACAAATATTTTTTATAATGTAGGTAGCAGAAATGAGACTATGGGTAAATCTGGAATTGCCCACATGCTAGAGCATTTAAATTTTAAATCAACTAAAAATTTAAAGTCTGGAGAGTTTGATGAGATTGTCAAAGGTTTTGGAGGAGTTAATAATGCTTCAACATCGTTTGATTATACTAAATACTATATAAAGTCTAGTTCTAAAAACATGGATAAGTCTTTAAATCTTTATGCAGAATTAATGCAAAACTTAACTTTAAAAGATGAAGAATTTCAGCCAGAAAGAGATGTTGTTTCAGAAGAAAGAAGATGGAGAACAGATAATAACCCTATGGGATATTTACAATACAGGCTTTTCAATAATGCATACATATATCATCCGTATCATTGGACGCCAATTGGTTTTATAAATGATATAAAAAATTGGACTATTGAAGATATTAAAGATTTTCATAGTAAATATTATCAACCAAAGAATGCAATAGTTGTTGTTGCTGGAGATATTAAAGAAGATGAAGTTTTTAAATCAACTAAAAAGTATTTTGCAAAAATACAAAATAAATATGAGATAAGCAATAAAGTACATACTGTTGAACCTAAACAAGATGGTGAAAAGAATGTAGTAATTTACAAAGATAGTGAAGTACAAATGCTTGCTATGTCATTTCATATTCCAAATTATGAACATGAAGACCAAGTAGCACTTAGTGCCTTAAGCGAACTATTAAGTTCAGGTAAAAGTTCTATTTTACAAAAAATATTAGTAGATAAAAAAAGATTAGTAAATTCTATATACGCTTATAATTTAGAACTTACAGATCCAGGACTTTTTATGTTTGTAGCTGTTTGTAATGAAGGTGTTAAAGCAAAAGATGTAAAAAAAGAAATTAATGAAATCATTAAAGATATTAAAAATGGAGAAATTTCAAAAGAAGAGATAAATAAAATTAAAAGAAATACTAAAGCTGATTTTATATTTTCACTTGAAAGTTCAAGTTCTGTAGCTTCTTTATATGGAAGCTACTTTGTTAGGAACAACATTAAGCCACTTTTTGAATATGAAAAAAAAGTTGAAAAACTAAAAAAGAAGGATATTGTTGAAGTTGCTAAAAAATATTTAACTAAGAAAAATTCAACAACTGTTATTTTAAAAAAAGATGAAACTAAAAAATAAAAAGGGAATATTTATGAATACCATTACAGGTTCTATGACTGCACTTATTACACCATTTAAAAATGGAAAATTGGATACAAATACATATGAATACTTAATAAAAAGACAAATTGCTCAAGGAATAAATGCAGTTGTTCCAGTTGGAACGACAGGTGAAAGTGCAACATTATCTCATTCTGAACATAAAGAGTGTATTGAGATTGCCGTTGCTTCTTGTAAAGGAACAGATGTAAAAGTTATTGCAGGTGCTGGATCGAATGCAACTGTATCAGCAATTGAATTTGCACAACATGCTCAAAAAGTAGGAGCACATGGACTATTATCTGTTGCACCTTATTATAATAAACCATCACAAGAGGGTTTATATCAACATTATAAAGCAATTGCACAATCTGTAGATATCCCTTTTATGATTTATAATGTTCCAGGTCGTACGGGTGTTGATATAACAGCTGATACTGCTATTAGATTATTTGACGATGTAAAAAATATATATGCAATAAAAGAGGCTACTGGTTCTCTTGAAAGAGCAATTGAGATAAACTCGCAAAGATCAGACTTTTGCGTAATTTCAGGTGATGATGCAATTGATTTTCCTATGCTTGCAAATGGTGGAAAAGGTATTATTTCTGTAACAGCTAACCTACTTCCAAACTATAAAAGTAAATTAGTTAATGCTGTATTTAATAAAGATTATGAAACAGCAAGAAAAATTAATAATGATTTATATAAATTAAATAAAACACTTTTTGTAGAAGCTAATCCTATTCCAATTAAAGCAATTATGTATATTGCAGGATTATTAGATACGTTAGAGTATAGACTTCCATTAACTGCTCCGAGTGCAGATACAATGAAAAAACTTGAAGAAGTATTAAAAAATTATGAGGTGATTAAATAATGTGTAACGAGATGAGAGGTAAAACTTTAGTAATTAGTGGTGGAACAAAAGGTATAGGAAAAGCAAACGTTTATAAATTTGCGCAAAATGGAGTAGATGTTGCATTTACTTATAACTCAAACAAAGAAATTGCACAAGAGATTTGTGATGATGTTGAATCAAAATATGGTGTAAAATGTAAATGTTACCCATTTAATGTTTTAGAACCTGAAACTTATAAAGATTTATTCAAAGAGATTGATAAAGACTTTGACAGAGTAGATTTTTTTATCTCAAATGCAATGATTTATGGACGAGCAGTTGTTGGTGGATATGGTAAATTTATGAAGCTTAAACCTAGAGGATTAAATAATATATATACGGCAACTGTTAATGCATTTGTTTGTGGAGCTCAACAAGCAGCAAAAAGAATGCAAAAGGTTGGTGGTGGTTCAATAGTATCATTAAGTTCAACAGGAAACTTAGTATATATTGAAAACTACTCTGGACATGGAACAAATAAAGCTGCAGTTGAAGCTATGGTTAGATATGCAGCAACAGAACTTGGAGATATGAATATTAGAGTAAATGCAGTTTCTGGTGGACCTATTGATACAGATGCATTAAAGGCATTTACAAATTATGAAGAAGTAAAAGCAAAAACTGCTGAATATTCTCCTTTAAATAGGATTGGACAACCAAATGATTTAGCTCAATCATGTTATTTTTTATGTACTAAAGAATCTTCTTGGGTAACTGGTCACACTTTAATTGTTGATGGTGGGACAACTTTTAAATAATGGATAAAGCCTTAAACCTTCCTAACCTTTTAGCACTTTTTCGTATAGCCTTGGCACCATTAATGTTATGGTTTTTAATTGGCAGAGATAATGTTCTATTTTCTTCTTGGCATCCAAGTTGGCTTGATTATTTTGCTGGATTAATTTTTGTTATAGCCTCAGTTACTGATTTCTTTGACGGTTTTATAGCAAGAAAATGGGAACAAATGACAAAACTTGGAGCTATATTAGATCCTCTAGCAGATAAAATGCTTATATTAGCTGGGTTCTTAGGACTAATAGTTATAGATAGAGCTTCAATATGGGCAGTATTTTTAATTCTTTCAAGAGAATTCTTTATAACTGGCCTTAGAGTAATGGCTGTTAGTGAAGGTAAAAATGTTGCTGCCTCTATGGCAGGAAAAATAAAAACAGTCGTACAAATGTTTGCAATTGGTTTTCTTATCATGAATTGGCCTTTTGCAACAACTATTTTATGGCTTGCTGTTTTATTAACTTTGTACTCTGGATATGAGTATACAAGAGATTATTTTAAAAATTAATATAAATTAACTGGAGTATTTTTGGGTACTATTACTTTTTTACTTGTACTTTCTTTTTTAGTATTTTTTCATGAGTTAGGTCACTTTTTAGCTGCTCGTTATTTTGGAGTTAAAGTTCACGTTTTTTCAATAGGTTTTGGAAAACAGATATATTCAAAAGTTTGGCGTGGAACAAAATGGCAAATTGCACTTATTCCTCTTGGAGGATATGTAAAAATGAAAGGTCAAGATGACACTAAACCAGGTCTTGAAGAAGCTGGAGATGATTCATATAATAACAAAATGCCATGGCAAAGAATAATTATACTCTTTGCAGGACCATTCGCTAACTTTTTATTAGCAGCAATTTTATATTTTATTATTGCTTTAGGTGGTGCAAATTCTTTAAGCCCTACAGTTGGAGGTGTTCAAGAAAATTCTCCAGCATTAAAAGCTGGAATTAAACAAGGTGATGTTATTAGACGTATTAACAACACTGAAATTGAAACTTGGAGCCAAATTGGTAAATTTATAACATCTACTTCTGGTACTTTAAAATTTTATATAAATAGAGATGGAAAAATAATTACAAAAACTATTAATCCTCATATTTCAAATGCACAAAATATATTTAAAGAAGATATAAAAAAGAGAATGATTGGAATATCTCCTGCACCAAAACTAGTTACTATTTATCATGATCCTATAAGTGCTTTAGGATTTGCATATGATAAAACAATAGAGTCATCTAAAATGATTTTTCAAGGTGTTCAAAAATTAATTCAAGGAATAATTCCAAGTTCTGAAATTGGTGGAGTTATTACAATTGGTAAAGTAATATCAGATGCAAGTGAATCATCTATAATAGCACTTTTTGCTATTACTGCTTTGATTTCTGTAAACCTTGGAGTATTAAACTTACTTCCTATACCTGCTTTAGATGGCGGTCATATAATGTTTAATTTATATGAAATAATTGCTAGAAAAAAGCCTAGTGATAAAGTTTTTATGTATATGACAATTACAGGTTGGCTTATACTAGGTTCATTAATGTTACTTGGTATATATAATGATATAAATAGATTATTTGGATAAAAGAGCTAAAATGAAAAAAGAAACAGCAGTATCAAATTTAGATAAAGTTATTACGCAAGTTGAAGGTGCTAGATTAAATATATCTGAGCATCATATAGTAAAAATAATAGGTATTTCAAAATATTCTGAAAGCATAGATATTTCGACATTATATCATGCAGGACAAAGAGCTTTTGGAGAAAATAAAGTACAGGATTTAAAACTAAAGAGTGAAGAACTATCTGAATTTCCTTTAGAATGGCATTTTGTTGGTAGATTGCAAAAAAATAAAATCAATAATCTAATTGATTTAAACCCTACTCTAGTTCAATCTATTGACAGCTTAGAATTAGCACAAGAATTTAATAAAAAACTTCAAGTTAAAAATAAAAAGATTTCTTGTTTACTTCAAATTAATTCAGCGAAAGAAGATACAAAATCTGGTGTTATGCCAGAAGATGCAATTAATATTTATAAGAATATAATTGAAACTTGTCCAAATATAAAATTAAAAGGTGTAATGAGTATAGGTGCACATGTAGAAGATAGAAATATTGTAAAAGACTCATTTAAAACAACTAAAAAAATATATGACGAATTAGTACCTTTTGGAGCTAAATATTGTTCAATGGGAATGAGTTCAGACTTTGAACTTGCAATTTCATGTGGTTCAAATATGATTCGTGTAGGTTCATTATTATTTAAATAATAATATTCATTAAATAAATTTATTTCCTATTATATATTTATATAATATAATGAAATTATTTAAATATATATATTTAAATATTATTATTTTAACAAAAAAGGTTATTCATGAATAAAAAAGACATTGAAAAATGGTTAGATAAACATGATATAAAAAACTACTCATTTTCTGATAACCTTAAAGTTAAAGTATTTGGAAATGTAGATTTAAGAAATAAACTAAATGAAATAAAAATCCCAATATATTTTGAAAGTGTTAATGGATATTTTGATATTAGTGAAAATAATTTAGAATCACTTGAGGGCTCTCCGGAAATAGTTTTGAAGGATTTCAATTGCTCTTATAATAAATTAAAAACTCTATTTTCTGGACCTAAAAGTGTTGGTGATTTTAACTGTTCAAATAATATTCTCGAGAACTTATCATATTCGCCAAAAGAAGTAAAAGGATATTTCAATTGTTCAAATAATTTAATATCATCTATAAATGGTAGTCCAAGAACAATTAACTCTTATTTTAATTGTTCAAATAATATACTTAGTTCTTTAAAAGGTGGTCCAAAACACATAAAAGGTAACTTTGATTGTTCAAAAAATAAAATTAAACATCTTGATGGCGGTCCCATAAATGTAGAACAAGATTATAATTGTCATTGGAATGAATTAAAAGGTTTAGAAGATATAGCAAGTGATATATCTTGGGATGTTACAACTGATATTTCTTTAAACCATATACCTTCAAGAAATTTTGATCAGGAAAAAAGAATATGGAAATACAAAGGATATGAAGTTATTAAACATATCTATAAACCTATTGTTGCAATTTCAAATAAAGATGATATTAATAAATGGTTATTAGCAAATAATATAAAAAATTTTAATATCTTAGATGATAATTCAGTTAATGTAAAAGGAGATGTTAAATTATCAAACTCTTTAGATAATTTACAAAAATTACCAATTATTTTTAATGAAGTAGAAGGAAACTTTGATATAAGTGATAATGTATTAACTTCATTAGAAGGTTCACCTCAAAAAGTAACAGGTGATTTTTTAGCCTATAAAAATGAAATAAATTCATTAAAAGGAGGACCAAGAGAAGTTGGTAGAAATTTTATAATATTAAAAAATAATATAAGATCACTTTTAAACTCTCCATCAATTATTAAAGAGGATTATATATGCTCTCATAATCCATTAAACTCACTTGAAGGAATAATTAATGTTGGAGGAGCAGTATTTTCTAGCGTATTAATTTCTAATTTAAAAAATACAGTTTTTTCTTACAATTCTTCAATAACTTATAAATATCAAGGATTGAGTATAACTAATTATTTAAATAATGAATATATTTCTCTTACAGATGAAGAAAAGATTTATGTAAAGACCAGAGAAAAATTAAAAAAAGTTATAACAAAAATGTTAAATGATAATGCACTAAAAGTTGAAATGATTAATCAACAATTTTTAAAAAATTTAACTAAATATAATCTGTTTGATTTAAAGAAAAGAGTTTTATTATTGAAAAATCCAAAAAAAGATAATAAAAAAGATATATCAGAAGAAGAAATATTAAAATCTGTTTTTGACAGTGATATTTAATTGAGGTAAAAATGATAATATCAAATAATAAACAACAATATGATTCAGTTATTAATAGAAGTCCTAATACTAACAGTACAAGGTCAATTGGTACAATCAAAAGATTTCTTGAAGCTTTTAGAATAGATTTTAGTCAAAGAGCAATATATAGTAAAGAATTCACTGATACATCAATAAAGTTTCCAACACATAATAGAGATGTTTTATACTATTCTGAAAATTTAAAACTTTCATATAAATAATTTTTTTTAACTATTTATATGAAAAATATATAGTTATTTTTTTATTTTTTTTCTTAAATAATGACTAAATAAAACTAAACCAGTGCCAACTGCAAATCCTGCAATTATGCTTAAGGCTGTATTTTTATTTTGACTTGCCAAATCTTTTTTAGAAACATTAAACTTAACATTTTCAATAGTATCTAATCTTGTATAATAATCGTTTAATTCATTTAAATGTGCTAAAGCTATCTTTCCAGTTAATAACATGTCATCATTAGTTACATTTGAATTTTCATTAATTAAGCCATGCTCAAGTTCTATTTCTAAACCTCTTCGAAACTGATTAATATCAACCATTCTCCAATCAATATTCAAGGCATTTCCAATATCCAATGCTTCTTGAGTAGATATATTTCTTTTTAGTAACATACTAATTCCTTAATATTTTATAAGTAAACATTATATAGTATACATAGTCATATTATAAATAACGATTTAAATTAAGCTAAAGAATTTTTAAATTTAGTTAATTCGTCTTCAATAGAAGGTACTCTCATAAAATGTTCTCCAATTAAGAAAGCATCTGCACCAATTGAATTTAATCTCTTAATTGTCTGAGTATCAGACACTCCCGATTCAGCAACAATAATTTTACCATTAGGAATCATTGGAATTAATTGATCACATAAAGTCATATCCATTTCAAATGTCTCAAGATTTCTATGATTTATACCTATTATATTTGCACCACATTTCATAGCTTTTGTTAAATCTTCTTTATCATGAATTTCAACTAATACTTCAAGTCCTAAATGCAAGGCATATTCATATAATTCTTTTAAATCTTTTGTACTTAAACTTTTTGCAATTAATAGTATAAAGTCAGCTCCATAAACTAATGCTTCTACAATTTGATATTTATCTAGTATAAAATCTTTTCTAAGTAAAGGCGTTGGTACATATCTTCTTATTTGAGTTAAATACTCTAAATTACCTTGAAAATAATGAGGTTCAGTTAAAACAGATATAGCATTAGCACCACTATTACTATAACTTTGAGCAATTAATAATGGATCAAAATCTTCTTTTATAATACCTTTAGATGGACTGGCTTTTTTAACTTCCGCAATTATTCTAATCGGCTCTTCTTTAGTAGAAGTTAAATATGGTTTTACATCTCTTGGAGGAAAAGGATTAGCACTTAAACTTCTACCTAACCAATCTAATGAATAATCTTTTTTTCTTTTTTCAACATCTTCTCTAGTCTTTCTATTTATCTCATCTAAAATCACTTACTACACTCCTTAATTTTTTTCCAATGCATTTTAATTTCTAAATCATTTAATCCTGCACCATCAACAACTTTTTTCATATTTTTTTTTGCATTCTTACAATCTTTTAATTTATACTGCCCCCAAGCTAAGGAGTCTATATAAGCTAAATTATTTGGTGACTTTTTTAAAGCTTTATTAACGTAATCCAAACCTTTGTTAACATCAATATCGTAATTGATTAATAAATAACCTAAATAATTTTCATAAATATGATTATTCAAAATTGTTAATACTTGTTCAAATTTTGTTATTACACTATGTAAAACTTTTTTCTTGTCTTTTGCTATCTCAAATTCTAATATTGCAATTTGAGCAAGATAATCTATATTTGAGCTATCATTATATAGTTTATTTACTAGTTTATATGCCTTTTCATACTGAGAATCATTTCGATATAGAATAAAAAGTTTTTCGTCATCTATTTTACTGTTTTCTAAAAATTCAATTGCTTCTTTTATGTCTTTTTTCTCTAAGTAAAACATTAATAATTTATATACTTTTTTTAATGAAAATTCATCACTTTTATTTTTATATTCGTAATACGTTCTTTTTAAAACTGAAATAAGTCCATCTATATTATTTTGTTCTTGATAAATTGATAATAGTCTTGAACATACAATATTTTGACAACCATACAGTTTGCTATGAGATTCTAAAAAATTTATTGCCTGTTCTTTTTCATCCAAATATATATACATAACATTTACAAGATTCATTAATGAATTAGCAGATAAATTATTCTTGTAAACTTTTTTGTATAATTCTTTTGCCTTATCATAGTTTTTTTTATTAAAATATATATTAGCTAATAAGTCATAATTTGAATCTAGTTCAAATTTTTCAATTAAATTAATAGCTTCCAAAAGTGCTTCATCATATTTCTTATTTTCTATAAGTGCTAATATATAAACTCTAAAAATATTATTATAATTGTTACTTATTGTTTTCTTACTCAAATTTACTTTTTTAATAATATCATCATATTTTTTTAAATTATAAGATATATTTAAATACTCTAATAAATATTCTTCTTTTAAAGTATTATCATAAAGTTTTAAAAATAAATTTCTAGATTTAGTCTTCTTATCTAATCTGTAATATTCTAAAGCAAACATAATATATTGATCTTCTAATGAAAAATATTTATATTTTTGAGCATTATTAATAAAATTACTTTGCGATTGACTACACCCAAAAATTGAGAATATTAAGAAACAAAATATTATAAATCTTTTATAGCTGGACACTCTTGTATAACCTCTTCTTTATTATTTTTAAAATAATCCCAAAATGGGAATGTTCTACATTGAGTAGGTCTTGCTTCATAAATAGAACACTGTTTTTTATTCAAATTAAAAAAAACACATGCGTAATTATCTTCTGATAATTGTACCTCTTTTATACTATATTTATACCCTCTTTTTTCCAAATACTTTATTCTTAAATCATTTAATGTAATATTTAAATGTTTTGAAAGATTTTCTATTTCAAATTTATTAATCCAAATATTCCCACTCTCTCCAATACAGCACTTACCTTGACAAGTATCACAGCCTTTTGAATCGAAAGCGTAATCGAAACCTTCTTTAAAAAGTAAACTCATATTTCTACTTTTATACTGTGAGTAGAAGAGTTTTTATAAATTGATTGCACTTTTTTTGTAAAATCATTTTTATCAAAAACTATTAAAGGATCCAAAACTTTTAAAAGTGATTTTGAGTTCTTTCTTGCATAAACCAAAACTAAAGTTGCATCTTTATCTTTATTTGGATGTACAAATTGTAAACTCTCTATATTTAATCTATATTCACTAAGTAATTTTATTATCTCATTTAATTGCTTTACATCATAACAAAAGAAGAATTTTCCACCATTCTTTAAAATTCTTGAAACATTTTTAATAAATAAATTCAAGGGTAAGCTATCATTATATCTAGCAATTTTTATATTCTCATTTTCACTTTTTATCACATTTGAATGATAAAAAGGAGGATTAGATACACATATATCGAATTGTTTTTCAAAATTCAACTCTAAAAAAGATCCTTTATACATATTTGTATTAATATTATTACACTTAGAATTTATTGAGGAAAGAGTTTGAAAACTCTTTTGTATTTCACATTGATTTAAATTTAATTTATTATTATCTCTTGATATTAAAAGTCCTAATATTCCACTACCACTTCCTATATCTAAAAGTTCACCTTTTATATTTTTAAATTTTTTTAAATTTTCCATAATAAAGTTATACAAAAAATGTGTATCACTATTGTAACAGTATCCATTGTTTGGTTGATATAAAACCAATTAAATTCCTCTATATAATTTTTTAGTATTATATCTAATAAAACATTTATTTATAGTCACTAATAAACTTCTATTTAAATAAAATCAAGTCATTAATAATATTATTTTTTTCTAATACCAATACCCATTTTTATTTTAAATATTGTTGTATCGTAAAGTAACATTAAAAAAATAAGTTTCGTTTTATTTTAAATTTAATTAAACTTTATTTATATAATTAGTTATTATGAATCAAGAATATTTGAGTTTGGCTCAATTATTAATCAAATTTTTTAAGGGGAAAATATGGCAATTATGGAAGCTCCTACGAATACTCCTGTATGGGTAGATACTGTTAGATGTAAAGCATGTGATGTTTGTGTATCAGTTTGTCCAGCAGGTGTGCTAGGTATGGTACCAGAACCAACTTCTACATTAGGTGCAATGATTAGCATACAAAATCCAGAATCATGTATTGGGTGTAATGATTGTGAATTAACATGTCCTGATTTTGCAATTTTTGTTGCAGATAAAAAAGAATATAAATTCGCTAAATTGACTGATCAAGCTAAAGAAAGAGCTGAAGCAATAGCAAACAATAAATATAGAGCATTGGGCTTATAAGGAGTATTAATGGCTAGAGAAATAATTTCAACTGGTAATGATTTAGCAGCAATTGCATCTGTAGATGCAGGATGTGAGTTTTTTGGAGGTTATCCGTTAACTCCTTCAAGTGAAGTAATGCATACAATTTCTGACCTTTTACCAGCTGCTGGTGGAGCTGCTATACAAATGGAAGATGAAATTGCTGGAATTTGTTGTGCAATTGGTGCAGCTATGACTGGTAAAAGATCTTTAACAGCGACTTCAGGCCCTGGTATTTCTTTAAAAGCAGAAAACATTGGTCTTGCATATATTGCAGAAGTACCTTTAGTAATTGTAAATGTAATGAGAGGTGGTCCATCAACTGGTCTTCCTACAAGAGTTGCACAAGGTGATGTTAACCAAGCGAAAACTCCAACACATGGTGACTACAAATCAATCACATTATGTGCAGGTACATTAGCCGAATGTTATACTGAAACTGTAAGAGCTTATAATTTAGCTGATAGATTCATGCAACCAGTATTTGTTTTATTAGATGAAACAATTGGTCATATGAGTGGTAAAGCTATTATTCCAACTTTAGAAGAAGTTAAAGCTGGAATTGTTCCAAGAAAAGTATTCACAGGTGATGCATCTGAATATAAACCATATGAATGTGAAGATGATCAACCAGCAGTACTTAACCCTATGTTTGAAGGTTATAGATACCATTATACTGGTCTTCATCATGATGCTAATGGTCACCCAACTGAAGATGAAGAAAAGTGTGATTATTTAATAAAAAGATTATTTAGAAAAGTAGAAAACTATAAAGATGAAATTGAATTAAATGAAGAGTATATGATTGAAGATGCTGATATCGTAATCATTGCTTATGGTTCAATGGCATTATCTGTTAAAGAAGCTGTAAATCGATTAAGAGATGAAGGTATTAAAATTGGTATGTTTAGGCCAATTACTTTATGGCCAAGTCCAGAAAAAAGAATCAAAGAGATTACTGACTCTGTACAAAAAATACTAGTTACTGAGCTAAACTTAGGTCAATATTTAGAAGAAATTGAAAGAGTAAGTGGTAGAAGAGATTTTCATACACTGTTTAAAGCAAACGGTAGACCAATTGCTCCTATAGAAATTATTGAAAAAGTGAGAGGAATGTAAAATGGCTTTTAATTATGATCAATATTTAAGAACTAATAAAATGCCAACACTATGGTGTTGGGGATGTGGTGATGGTGTAATTTTAAAAGCATTCATTAGAGCAGTTGACAAACTGGGATGGAACATGGATGATATCTGTGTTGTTTCTGGTATTGGATGTTCTGGAAGATTTTCTTCTTATGTTAACTGTAATACAATTCACACTACACACGGTAGAACAATAGCATATGCAACTGGTGTTAAACTAGCTAATCCTGACAAAAAGGTTTTTTGTATAACTGGTGATGGTGATGGTCTTGCAATTGGTGGAAATCATACTATTCATGGATGTAGAAGAAATATTGATATTAATCATATCGTTATTAATAACTTCATTTATGGTTTAACTAATTCTCAAACATCTCCAACGACTCCTCAAGGTATGTGGACTGTTACAATGAAAAGAGGAAATATTGACCCTACTTTCAACGCTTGTGATTTAGCAATTGGAGCAGGTGCTTCTTTTGTTGCTAGAGAAACTATGCTTGATCCTAAAAAACTTGAAAGAGTTTTTGTTAAAGGTTTCCAACATAATGGTTATTCATTCTTTGATATTTTTTCTAATTGTCACGTAAACTTAGGTAGAAAAAATAAAATGAACTCTGCAATGGCTAACTTAGAATGGATTGATTCAATTACTATTGCAAAACCAAAATATGAAAAAATGACAGAAGAAGAAAGAGAAGGTTTATTCCCTACTGGAATCTTAAAACAAAATAGTGAAGCTGCTGAATATACTGATTCTTATCAAAAAGTTAAAGAAGCGTATGCAAATAACACTAAAGTTCAATTATAAGGAGAACACGGATGGCTAGAACATTAATGAGATTTACTGGTGTTGGTGGACAAGGTGTTCTTCTTGCTGGTTCAATTTTTGCAGCTGCAAAAATTAAAGCTGGTGGAAACGGACTAAAAACTTCAACATATACTTCACAAGTAAGAGGTGGAGCTACTGTTGTTGATATTACTTTAGAAGATGATCAGATTTTATACCCTTACGCAAATGATGGTGAAATTGATTTCATGTTATCAGTTGCTCAAGTTTCATATGATCAATTTAAATATGGAGTAAAAGATGGTGGAGTTATCGTTATTGAGCCTAACCTTGTAAAACCAAGTGAAGAAGATAAAAAAAGATGGATTATTTATGAAATCCCAATTATTACAATTGCTAAAGAAGAAATAGGAAATGTAATTACTCAATCAGTTCTTGCTTTATCTATTGCAAATCATATGACTGGATATACAGTTGATAGTGAAATTTTAAGAAATACAATGCTTAGCAAGGTACCTAAAAAAGTTCATGATATCAATGAAAAAGCTTTTGATTTAGGTATGAAATACGCTGAAGTAGCAAAAAGAGTAAGTTAAAAATAAAGTTTTAAAACAAATAACAAGTAAATTTTACTTGTTATTTGATAACTATCTAAAACTATTTAATATAAACCCTATATTCATTTATTTTATCTTCTAATCTTTTAGAAAGATACGCATTTGAATTTTTCAAACAAGACAAAATGAACTTAGCTTCATTTAAGTAATTAAATATTTTTTGTCCATCCCAATTTTCAGGTGGTTTCGTCAAATTTGTAATTCTGTCAGCTAATTTTATCATCTGTATTTCATATGGTTGTTCTAATAGTTTTTCTATACTATTTTGCATTTGAGCCTGTTTACTTTCTAAATTCTTATCTTTTGTTAAAGCTTCAACACCTTCAGCAATTTCTAAACTAAATTCATTAAAAATATCGTCGTAACTAAAAGAAGTATCTTCAATTATATCATGTAATAAAGAACATGTAATAGCTTTGTCTGCTTTTTCAAGCTCCATTTTACTCTCTTCACAAGCATGTATAACTTCCATAGAAACACTAGCAAGATGAGTAATATAAGGTAGACCTTTTGGTGTTTTTTGTTCGCCATGTGCATTGGCTGCAAAATTTAATGCTTTTAAATATTTTTCTTGTGAGAACATATTTTTTTTTCCTCTTCTTTTATTTCATGCTTTACTTTTATTTTAGGCACAATAGGTTGGGAATTTTTAGAAAATTTTATCAAATCTTCTACAGTCACTATTTTTTTATTATCTAAAGCACTAAATGACTTTTCTAAAATATACGTAGTACTTAAGGCGTCACTATAAGCTCTATGATGATTATCAATATCTATATTTAAAGTTTTCTTTAAAAAACTAAGTCCATATCTATTTGCTTTTAGAGTTCTTCTTGCAAGATCAATAGTACAAAGTTTCCTATTTTCTAATTTACCCAAGTCATATTTTTCTAAAGAATTAGAGATAAAATTATAGTCAAATTTAATATCATGAGCCACAAAAACATCATCTTCTAAAAAAAGCTTAAACTCTTCAAGTACATTTTTTAAAATAGGTGCATTTTCAAGCATTTTAGGTGTGATATTAGTAACGTTTTGTATATATTCTGGAATAGTTTTAGCATAAACTAAAGATTCATATTTATCAATGATTTGACCAGCTTTATATTTTACTGCTCCTATTTCAATAATTTGATGACCTTTATTTACGTGACCACCATTAGTTTCAATATCTACAATACAAAATGTTTGTTCAGAAATTAAAGTTTTAGTAGTTTTTAAAAAAACTTTATCATTTTCTATTTCTAAAGGAAGTCCATTTGACAATAAAAGTTCAAATTCTAATTCTGGATTATCAAAAAATCTATCTTGATTTTTTTCTAACTCATTTAAAAAATCGTCAAATAATATTGATTCTTTCTTTAATCTCTCTATTAACTTTATTAACAAATTACTTTTATTTTTATATTTCATTGACTGCATTTACAAAATCAATCATTTTTTGTTTATCTTTCTTTCCTTTAAAAGCTTCAACTCCAGAACTTACATCAACACCATAAAATTTATATTTTTTTAACTCTTTTAAGTTATTTTGATTTAATCCACCTGCTAAAACAATTTTAGAACAATCTACATTTTTAAACCATTCAAGAGCAACTCTTTTTCCTTCACCACCAAAACTTTCGACAAAAGCATCTACTAAAATATATTCACCTTTGTTATCAAGAATATCTTTTTCATTTTTTGCTCTTACAACATTTATATGTTTATAATTTAAACTAGCAAGATCAGTGTAATTATCATCATCTATAATTTGAGCTAATTGCATTTTGGCATTTGTACATACTTGATTTATAAAAGAAGAGTTTTCATTTACAAATAATCCTACTGTTTGTACAAAAGGAGGAAGTTGTTTTACAATCTCCTTTGCTTCAAAAGGATCTATATATCTTGGACTTTTTTCATAAAAGACAAAACCTAATGCGTCAGAACCTGCATTAATAGCATTTACTGCATCTTCAAGATTTGTTATCCCACAAATTTTTATTTTCATTATTAAACCTGTAGACTTTTGATAGCTTTACTATAATCTTCATTTCCAAAAACATAAGAACCAGCTACAACAACATCAACTCCAGCTTCTTTTAATATATGAATATTTTTATCATTTACACCACCATCAACTTGAATAAGACAGGCTGGATTTCTTTTATTAATAAGATCCTTAAGTTTTTTTGCTTTTTCAACTACACTTGGTATAAATTTTTGACCACCAAAACCTGGATTAACTGACATTAATAAAACCATATCTAAATCTTCTAACAAATATTCAATAGATTCTGGAGTAGAATGAGGATTTAAAACAATAGCAGGTTTAATATTCAAAGATCTTAGTTTTTGAATAACTCTATGCGGATGTTTTTCACTTTCAATATGAAAAGAAATATACTCTGGTTTTAAAGAAGCAAAAAGATCTATAAAAAAATTGTTATCTTCAACCATTAAATGTACATCAAGAGGTTTGGTAGCAACCTTAGCTACAGGAGAAACAACTACTGGACCAATTGTCATATTAGGAACAAAATGTCCATCCATTACATCTACATGAACTAAATCACAACCACCATCACAAATTGCTTTAATTTCTGAGGATAAGTTTCCAAAATCTGCAGATAAAATTGAAGGTGCTACAAGCATATAAAAACCTTTTTTATAAAATATTCGCGATTATAACATTTTTTGTATAAGTATAGTTGAAAGATTTAATTAATAATTAGAATAATAATATCTTTGTCAATAATGTGTGTTATAGTAATATCAATCTTAAATAATAATTTGTTTTATAATTATTGTAGAATTAAATTTAAATTACTCCAAAGAACTAAAATAGATGAAAAAATATATATTATTTTCTATAATTTTTCTATTATCTTGTGTAAATGCAGATGAGAGCTTATATAAAAAAGCAGAAAAATTAGAAATAAATGGTCAGTATAAAGAAGCAATGATTTTATATAAAAAAACTGCTAGAAAAGAACAGAGAACAAATTGAAACAAAATTCCAAATTAGTTTAAAAAAACCAATTTACCATAATCTATTTGGAATAAATGAAACAATTAACTTCGGAT
>JAAETO010000391.1 GCA_024228275.1 Arcobacter sp. | reverse complement strand
TTGTGAATTCTCAACTCGACTTAAATATTTTTTAGCATCTCTATAATTCTTGGTTGCAAAAGATGCATAACCATTGTTGAAATTATACTTTTCGCGTTCCTTTTTTGCTAAAGAATTTTCATCAACTTTATTATACCATTTTCTGGAATGAGCAAACTTGTTATTTTCAAAATAATAATCTGCTACATCTATAAATGCTGTATTGCGCTTTGTACTTGTTGGGTAATCCTCAACAAAACCCTGTATTAAATCATCTGCATTTTGCTGATTTAATCGTACTGCACAATTGGCAATATAATACGCACAATCTGATTGCAAAACTTCATCATCTGACGTTCCTTTTATCTGATTAAACAAGGATTGCGCAGCTAAATACTGACTGTTATTATAAAGTGTGAGTGCCTTTTGATAATCTACAAATTGGCTAGTATAGGTCGCAGATTGTTGTGAATAAATACTGTAACTAAAAAACAAGGTTAACAGTACTATAAAGATGCTTTTTTTAGTCATAGACTATGGCGTTTTTATTAAAAATCAAAGATAAATTAATCTATTGCTTATAACGATTGAAACTAATTATAATTATACACGTTTTATTAAATGTTAAAATTTAGATCAAAAAAAGCCATGGTAAATATTCTAATAAGTTCTTTTAAAATAATACATTTACAGCTCAATAAATCTTTCAAAAAAATATGTCTGATACTGTTTTACAATTAAAAGATGCTTCTATTTATCAAGGCAATAGTCTTGTTTTATCTGATGTTAATGTAAACATTAACAAAGGTGATTTCGTTTATTTAATAGGAAAAACAGGTTCAGGAAAAAGTAGTTTTATGAAAACACTTTATGGAGATTTACAACTCACTGAAGGAGAAGGTTCTATTGTTGATTATGATCTTCGAACGCTTAAAGAGAAAGACATTCCGTTTTTAAGAAGAAAGTTAGGTATTGTGTTTCAAGATTTTAAATTGTTACCAGATAGAACTATAAATGATAATTTGAGTTTTGTACTTAAAGCAACTGGTTGGAAAGATCAAAATGACATGAGCAAAAGAATAGAAGAAGTTCTTGATAAGGTTGGCATGAAGACTTCAGGTTTTAAATTTCCGCATGAATTGTCTGGTGGTGAACAGCAACGTATAGCTATTGCAAGAGCTTTATTAAACAATCCAGAGTTAATATTAGCAGACGAACCAACTGGTAATTTAGACCCTCAAACAAGTGTCGAGGTTATGAAGGTAATGCTTGACATAAACAAAAATGGCAATACAATTTTGATGGCTACTCACGACTATGCTTTATTATTAAAATACCCAAGTAAGACATTAAAATGTGACGAGAATAAAGTGTTTGAAGTAGTGCAAAGACGTGGATAAATTTCTAATCAACAATACAAAAAAACTTAATATCTAAAATGATTTTTCGATTTTTATATGTTGTATTTTGCTTAATAATAAAGCTTCAATGTAATTCTTTAATCTTAAAAAGTCATATATTTTGAATTTGAAAGTTTCTAACAATGTATAGAATCATTACCATTGATGACATATTAGACTCATACGGAAAACTTAAACAGAGAGGGCTTTCTTTTATTGTTTCAAAATTTAGTCTTAATAAAGTTAAAAGGACTAAAAGTGCCTTTAATGAGGAAAAAATAGATTCAGCAAATTGGTGGATAATACCAAAAGTGCAAGAAAGATGGAATAAATTAATTACTGATAATGAAGCTACAGAATATGAAGAATTTGTGGTTAATTCTTATTTAAAAGAAGACCAAAATTTAAGAATGCTTTCCATTGGTAGTGGTATTTGCCAACATGAATTAGAGTTTGCAACCTATAATAATTTTGAAGAAATATTATGTTTGGACATTTCTGATATTCCACTAAAAAAAGCCGAAGAAATTGCTTTTAAAAATAATTTGAAAAATATAATATTTGAAGTTCAAAACGTTTATAATTACGAATTTCCAAAAAACTACTACGATATTGTAATATTCAATGCTTCTTTGCATCATTTTAAATTTATCGACAATCTTTTAGGGAATTTAGTGAGAAGTACTTTAAAAGAAAACGGGAAATTAATAATTAATGAGTTTGTTGGCTCTAATAGACTCCAATTTCCGAAGCATCAATTAAAAGCTATAAATTCTGCATTAGAGTTAATCCCTAAAAAGTTTAAAAAAAGATTCAAATTAAACTCCTATAAAAATAAGGTATATGGATCAGGTTTATTAAGAATGATAATAGCAGATCCATCAGAGTGTATTGAATCTGAAAATATAATTCCAACTATACATAAATATTACAAAACAGTTTATGGTTTTGCAGTATTAATTTGGTGGTTTTACCATAAAAGATTGTGATAAACAATTTATTAGGAAATTAGTTATATTTGAAAACTCTATGCTATCTATTTTAGTTCCAACTTATAATTACAATATTTATCCATTAGCTCAAGAACTTGAATTCCAAGCTTTAAAAGCTAATATAGTATTTGAAATTGTTTGTATTGATGATGGTTCGTTTTCAATCTTAAATGAAGAAAACCAAAAGATAAATACATTAACTAATTGCCTATTTCTTGAAAACAAAAAAAATATTGGTAGAAGTAAGATTAGGAACTTATTAGCAGAAAAAGCAAAATATGATTGGTTATTATTTTTAGATGCAGATGTAGTACCAAAAAACAAAGACTTTGTTTCAACTTACATAAATTCTATTACTCAACAATCTGAAATTATTTATGGAGGCATTTTATATCAAGAAAAAAAGCCTAAACCAGAAGATATGTTACGTTGGGTTTACGGAAAAAAACGAGAAGCCTTAAATGTTGTACAACGTAATAAAAAAAAATATTTACGTTTTTTAACCTTAAGTTTTTTAATTAAAAAAAGTGTTTTTGATACTGTTAGGTTTAATGAAGCAATACCGAATAACAGACATGAAGACACTTTATTTGCTTATGATTTAAAAAAAGCTGAAAAACATCTAACACATATTGATAATCCAGTTTATCATTTAGGGCTGGATACGAGTAAGGAGTTTTTAGAAAAATCTTTACTCTCTATTGATTCTTTATTATTACTAATAAAAAAAGGACTGATATCTTCTAAACACACGTTGATTACAAACGTTTTTTCAATTTCAAAAATATTCCTACTAAACAATTTATTTGCATTTATGCATAAAACTTTTAAAGTTAAATTTGAACGTAATTTACTTTCGGAAAAACCATCTTTATTTGTTTTTGACTTATCTCGTTTATGCTATCTTTGTTTTATAGATAAAAAAAAATAAATGCCTTTATTTTCTGTTATTATTCCACTCTACAATAAGGAAAATTATATTGAAAACACTTTACAAAGTGTTCTAGATCAAACATACAAAGACTTTGAGCTTATTATTGTTAATGATGGATCAACTGACAATAGTTTAGAAAAAACCAAAAATTATCTTTCAAGTTTTGTCAACCATAAAATAATTAGTCAAAAAAACAAAGGCTTATCTGCAACGCGCAATAAAGGTGTTTTAGAAGCAAAAGGTGAAGTAATCGCATTTTTAGATGCTGACGATTTTTGGCATCCAAACTTTTTAGAGCATATTCATAATTTATTTTTAGAATTTCCTGAAGCTTCCCTTTTTGGTACTAGCTATCTTTTAAAATATAGCGAAGAGGTTGTTTTAGAGGCTAAAAACAATATTGATAGAAATTTAAAAAACACTATGTTT
>JAAETO010000390.1 GCA_024228275.1 Arcobacter sp. | reverse complement strand
TGTACAGCAATATTAAGTGTAGATGAACCAACAGAAAAAGAACTAGCACAAATAAGATGGACAATAGAAGGTAAAAATGTATCTAAATATAATGGAAAAAAGATTATAAACCATAATCTAAAAGAAGAAAAAGTATATGAGATAAACTTTACAGCTTATATAGATGGTAAACCCCAAGATGCGGCTAATGGTATGTTGGTTTATGATGAAAAAACAAAACAACTTACAAATTTAGGATTTGAAAATGAGTAAATCATTTACGCTTACAGATAAAATCAATTTAAAAGTAGTTGCAAGAAATTTTGAAAATGCTGAGAAAATACAAGGACATATAAAATTATTAGATGAAAAGAAAAAAGAGTTAGCTAAAAAAGAGTTTGAAACATCTGTAAATAATTATAAAGCAAAATATTCTTTTGTAACTGAAAAATTAGCAAAAAGTTTTGAAATAAACCCTGAAGAAGTATATTATGTAAAAGGTTGGATGGATAGTGATAATGATAGAATAATAGACTATAATGAAGAGGTTTTAATTGATTTTATTGAAGAAGAAGTTTTAATTACTGTTATTGTAGAATTACCCCATTCAAAAGAGACAGGGTGGGGAGCTAAAGGACTTGCAGGGCATACTGCAATGTCTATTGGGGATAGGTTTTTTGATTATGGACCAGATTATAATAATATTAAAACTTTTGATGAAAAAGAATATCAAGCAGATTTAAATCAAGATGGTGATATGGATGATAAAGTAAAAATCGGAGATATACCTAATGCAGGGTTTAAGTTTGCACCAGGTCGTCCGTGGTGGGGAGAAATGATTTCAAATAATCCTGAAAAAGTTACATTATCGCAATCTCTTAATTTTATTTCAAAAAATTGGAAAATAAATAATGTTTATGGAACAGTATATAAAATAGAATTTTATGTAAAAAAATCACAAGCTGATAAAATGATAGAGTGGTGGGAAGATAGATACAAACATTTAAAAGTTTATAGTGTTAAACCTTGGACTGGAGAACAGTGTACTACTACAGTAAAAGAAGCTTTAGCTTATGGTGGAATAGATGATATTGATTGGAATACTATAACTCCTGATGCTATATTAGAAGATTTAAAAACAGAGATAAAAAGTACATCTAGACAACATAAAGATGAAAAAGCTAAAATAACACTTATTAAAAAGGAGGCAAAAGATTGGAAGCCTTTAAATTAAAGAATTGTTTAATTATCTTATTGATAATTATTTCATTAACATCATGTATTAAAGGAGAAGAAAAAATGGAAATGATTGCGTATGGAACAGAAGAATTTGACGAGTTTATAAAAGATGCACCAGTAAGTTTAGAAAAAGCATATAACTTAAGCAATAGTTTTTACAAAAAGAATGAAGGGAAAGGTAAAGAACATAATTTTCCCCTATATTTTATAATCAATGATTATTATGTATTTTCTCCTTATGTAAATTTAAAAGTACCTAATACTAAAATAACAGGAATTTGGGTCAATAGTAAAACAGAAGAAACTAAATATATTGAAAATAATACTGAATTTAGAAGACAGTCAATGCAAGGATGGATAAAAAATTAATTTTGTATAAAAAAGCTTCAAGTATACTCATGAAAGCAGATTATAGAAAACTTGATAAATTTATACTAAATAGAGCTTTTTATGCCCTAAGCTCTTATCTAGTCCAAGCTATAGCAGATAAAATAGAACACATAGAAGACTCTTGGAGAAAATTAAAAACATGGTGAAAAAGAGAAGATTCAGCTATGCAAAAAGCTAAAGCCTTAGCCCAGGCTATATTAGAAGATTTAAAAACAATGATATAGAAGATAAAAATATCATAACAGATAACCCAACAGATGATAATA
>JAAETO010000389.1 GCA_024228275.1 Arcobacter sp. | reverse complement strand
TTTATCTTTATATTAAAAACTTTATAGTAATATTTTATTAGACAACTTATAAAAGCTTTTTATTAAGTATACTTACCTGATTAAAATCTAAAGATCTAGTAATAAAAATAAATAATATAAGAGAAAAAATGGAAATAGTATGTAAAGTTTTGTTAGCTAAAGATATATTAGATTATAAGAAAATAAGACTTGAGAGTTTAGAACTACATCCTAGCTGTTTTGGTTCAACTTTTATTGATGAATCTAAACAAAAAAAACTTTTTTTTGAAGAGCAAATTGAAATTCAAAGTAAAGATAATATTATGATTGGTGCTTTTTGTAATAATACTTTGATTGGATTGTGTGGACTAATTGGAATAGATAATATGAAGTTTAAAATTGTACAAATGTATGTTCAAAAGAAATATAAAGGCTATGGTGTTGGTTATAAACTCTTATGTAAATCTAAATCCATACTTTCTGATTCAAATCGAACAAGTATTATCTTAACTGTATTTGATAAAAATAAATCTGCTTTAACACTTTACGAAAAAACCGGTTTTGCACGTTTAGTTACAGATAAAGCTACTTTTGCATATTTAGCAGATGTATTTATCTTAGAGTCGTATAGAGGATTAGGTTTGAGTAAATGGTTGATTCAAACTATTGTTTCTCAACCCGAATTACAAGGTCTTCGTAGAGTTTTATTGGCAACTAAAGATGCTCAAGGACTCTATTCGAAATATGTCTTTAACTCGATTGAAAATCCAGAATATTTTATGGAGATTGTAAGAGCTGATATATATAAAGAAAAAGATAAAAAGGAAATGAATTAATGCAATTAGATATTTATATTATTGATGCTTTTACACAAAAGCAGTTTAAAGGTAATTCCGCTGCTGTTATTCCATTAAATGATTGGTTAGAAGATGAGTTGATGCAAAAAATTGCAAGTGAGAATAATCTTTCGGAAACAGCTTTTATTAAAGCAGTATCAGATAATAAATATGAAATTCGCTGGTTCTCTCCTTTAACTGAAATTGATTTTTGTGGTCATGCTACTTTAGCCTCTTCATATGTTATTTTTAATTATTTTGAAGCTAAAGGCGAAATTGAGTTTTTAACTCTAAAAGTTGGTTCCTTGTTAGTAAAAAAGCTTAATGATGGAAGAATTGAAATGAGTTTTCCTAATCAAAATCCTGAAGTAATTGAGCAAATTCCTTCTTCTTTACTTAAAGGTTTATCAATAAAACCACTCAAAGTATTAAAAAATAGACAAGCATATTTTGCTATTTTATCTTCAGAAGATGAAGTACATAAAATCACTTACGATTCTGAGTCTCTTAAGAAATTAGCACCATATGATGTAGTTGTAACAGCAAAAGCAGATGAATACGATTTTATTTCTCGTTATTTTTGGCCAGCAAATGGTGGAAATGAAGATCCTGTAACAGGTTCAATACACTCAGGTCTTGCTCCATATTGGGCTAATGAACTTTCAAAATCTTCTTTACTTGCATATCAAGCATCAAAACGTGGTGGTATTTTATATTGTGAAGTAGTTGATAAAAGAGTTTTTATCTCTGGTTTTGCTGTTTTATATTTAAAAGGTACAGTTTATATTTAATAAATATAATACTTTTATTGTAAGACAAATTATAATAAAAGATATTAAAAATAAAGAGTTTTAGAATAAGATACTATCTAGATAAAAATAAAATAAAGAGATATTATGGAAGAAAAAAGTAAAAAATTTTTAGAAGAGTATCTTTCTTACCTTTCAACAAAAGAAGCTAAAAAATATACATCTTTTAGTTCAGATTATTTTTGTGCAGATGAATATAATGCTAATATGTGTGCAAGTTTTGTACTATGTTATTAGTTTTAGAGCAATTTAAAGTAGTTTATAAATAATATATAATAAGCTTTTAATCAAAATAAATTAAGGTCTTAAATTTATATGTATTTTTATGATTATTTAATTAAGGGTAATTAATATATCATACTAATAAATTTTTTATAAAAGAATAAAATGAGAGAATCTGATTTATATCTACCCCTAAAACAATATTTAGAATTTCAAAACTATGAAGTCAAAGGTGAAGTTTGTGATTGTGATGTTGTTGCTATTAAAGATAATGAACCTCCTGTAGTAGTTGAACTTAAACTTACTCTTAATCTAGATGTATTACTTCAAGGGGTTGATAGACTAAACTTGAGTTCCCTTATCTATATTGGTATTCCACAGGACTGTAAAAGTTTTAAGAAGAGAAGAAAACTAGCGCTTAAACTTCTTAAGATGTTAGGTTTTGGACTTATTTTGATTAATCCAAAATCAAATAAAGTAGAAGTATTATTAGACCCAAGCGAATATAAACCAAGAAAAGTAAAACAAAAAAAAGAAAAATTATTAGGTGAGTTTCAAAGTAGAGTAGGTGATCCAAACCTTGGCGGTATGTCAAGTAAAAAAGGAGTTCTTACTTCATATAGACAAAAAGCACTAAAAATAGCTCTATATCTAGAAAAAAATGACTCTGTAAAAGCTTCGTTAATCTCAAAAGAACTTGATGAACCAAAAGCAAGAGATATTATGTATAAAAACTTTTATGGTTGGTTTGAAGTTGTCTCTAGAGGTGTTTATAAACTAACAGCTAAAGGTAAAGATGAGATTAGTCTTTGGTTAAGTAAGAGTGTATAATCTTCTAAAAGAGCTTTACTGATTTAATTACCAAGCTCTTTTATACTTGCATAGGTTTTAAATGTTAAACCTGCTTTGAGTCTAAACATTTTATCCAAAATTTTTCTTGGTACATTTGCAATTGCTAAAATTTCATCTATATTATAATTACTTTTTTGTTCATCCAATAAATCAATTATTTTCATAATATTAAAAGGTAATTTACTTGCTTTAAATCTATTTTGGAAATAATCATCTAGTTCATTTTTTGAAATATTAGTTTCTAAAAATATTGGTTCTTCTGGATTGTTCATTAGTTCATCCATATAATCTTCATAAAAAAAAGATGCACCTGCTCCTTTAAATCTTATTGCTATTAGATTTAATTTTTCATTTGATTTAATATTAATAGACTCTTTATTTGCATTTATTAATATTCCTTGAAAATTTTCTAAGGTATATTTATTTTCATCTATTAGTATATTACAATTAGTTTCTTGATTGATTAAAACTATCATACCACCATTTGGTGTAAGTTCATGTTCTATTTTATCTTCAATCATATCGTATGAATGTATATATTTTTTGAGTTTTTTATGCATGAAACATTATAAGATTTAATTCTTAAATTACAATTTTGTGACATAAAGCTTATATTAGATAAACTTTAAACTTAATACTTAAAGGAATATTTTATATGAACTTATATATTCAAAATCTTAAGAAATTTTCAACAGGGAAACGTGTTTTAATACTATTTATATTAACAATGACTATCTACTTTACTATGATTTTTTACTCAATACCTGCAGTTTCATCTTTTGCACCAAATTTACCTATATTTGATCTGTCTCCTTTTGGTTATTCATTTGCTTATGCTAATGAATTACTTACATTATTGGGTACCAAAGGACGTGAGTTATATTTAACTACTCAGTTACCTTTAGATTTTATTTATCCTGGTTTATTTTCTATTACATACTCTTTAATGTTAGTTTGGCTTTGTTCTAAAATATTTAGTGAGAACTCAAAAGTTTATTATCTTGCAATAGTTCCTTTTTTTGCTGGTATTTTTGATTATATTGAAAATATATATATTATTAAAATGATAAATTCATTTCCTATTCTTGAAGTAGTTATTGTTGAAAGTGCAAGTATCTTTACTATTTTAAAAAGTAGTTTTACTATGTTTTTCTTTCTATTATTGACTATAGGTTTTGCCTTGTTATTTAAACAAAAATTTTCGAAGAAGTAGAATATAATAATCTAAATAACGTATTATTTAAATTTTTTTTTATCTTTTTTATATAAAATGAGAAAAAAGAGCGTAAATAAACCAAGGAGATGTATTGCCATTTTATTTAACTAACGAAAATGTAGAAGCCACAATGGAGAGAAACCCAGATGATATATTCAATCCATCAGATATAAACTATAAAGCCTCTTCACGAAATATAAAAATAAGACAGAGTATATCTAAAGAGATTAATAATGTATTTGAAAAACATACAAAAAAGCAAGTTCTTTCAGATGCTATTTTTACTAAGGCAGATTCTTTTAAAGATGATATGGGTTTAGCATATTTATTTAGTTTTGAAACTGATAATGAAGAGTATGAAATAATATATCATATACCACTAAAACTTGCAGATGTTCTAGCTGAAGATAATCAAGAGTTGTTTTTAAACTTATCAAATTTAATTGTTAAATCTTTAGAAAAACTAGAACTAACTTTTTTACAAGATCTTGAATTAAAAGATTTTTACGAACAATCAATTGATTATAAAAGTGCAACAATTCCTAAAAATTTGTATTCTCATATAATATCTATTAATAATAAAGAGTATGAACTTTATATAAAACTTGATAATCAATTTGATAAAATGTTTTAAAAAATTATGAATATAAACCCTTTATACCAAAATATTAGCACAGAACTAAATCGAGGTTTACTCACAAGCGTTGAAGTGATTCAAAGTTTGTGGGGTGGTTATGGTGAGTTAGTACGTCTTAGATTTGAAGATAATAGTATTATTGTAAAACATGTCAAACTACCTAAAACTGTAGATCATCCATATGGCTGGAATAGTGAACTTTCACATAAACGTAAAATTCACTCTTATGAAGTAGAAGTAAACTGGTATCAAGAGTTTTCTAGAGAAGAAGATGTACGTTGTCGTATTCCTAAAGGTTTAAAATGTTTTCAAAGTGAAGAGGAATGGCTTATTGTTATGGAAGATTTATCAAGGGCTGGATATAAAAATACAACTTCACAAGCAAATAAAAATCATCTTACTTCAGTTTTACATTGGTTAGCTAATTTTCATGCTCGTTATATAAATACAAAAAATGAACATATATGGCAAGAGGGTACTTATTGGCATTTAAATACAAGACCTGATGAACTAGAAGTATTAGAAGATAAGAAGTTAAAAGAGTTTGCGAAACTAATAGATACTGAATTAAAAAACTGTAAATATTCAACGATAGTACATGGTGATGCAAAATTAGCAAACTTTTGTTTTAATAGTGATGGAACAAAATGTGCCGCAGTAGACTTTCAATATGTAGGTCATGGTTGTGCGATGAAAGATGTAGCTTTGTTTATGAGTAGTGCAGTTAAACCTGAAGATTGTAGTAAAATGCAAGAATGGTTTTTAGATACTTATTTTAAAGCACTTACTCTTGCATTAGAATATTATCATCCAAAAATAAATAGTATTGATGTAGAATTACAATTAAGACCAATGTTTAAAATTGCAGTAGCAGATTTTCAACGTTTCATAAAGGGCTGGAAACCTAATCATTTTAAAATCAACTCCTATACAGATGAATTAACTTTTAAAGCATTAACTTATTTAGAATCAAGAAGATAAGTAAAGGAAATAAATGTCACAAAACTATAATTTAATATCCAAACTAAAATTAATAGATAAAGGTATTTTATTTATGCTTTTGAGTGCTTTAATTTCAGCACTTAATGGCGCTGTAGCAAAGATATTATCTGAAACAATGGATCCTATTGAGATAGTATTTTATAGAAATTTTTTAGGAGTAATCATTATTTTATTTAGTTTAAAAAAGATTCCTGTTTCTATAGATAAGTCAAAATTACATTTACTTTTTTTAAGAGGTGTTTTTGGAAGTTTAGCTATGTTATTGTTTTTTTATACAATTGCAACAATACCATTAGGCGAAGCAGTTGTTTTAAATAAAACATCACCATTCTTTGTAACTATAATTGCATATTATCTAATGAAAGAGACTATTAATATAAATACTTTTTTAGCACTTGTTATTGGTTTCATTGGGATTATATTTATTATGAAACCTTTTGGACTTATTATATCATATGAGCATATTTTAGGAGTTTTAGGTGGATTCTTTGCAGCAGCTGCATATGCAACTATAAGAAAAATAAAAAATATTTATGATGCAAGAATAATTATGTTATCTTTTATGGGTATTGGTATGATTATTCCATTAATACTTTTTTTATTTACTCCTTATGTAGAATTTACAATACACAGTGACCCGTTACTCTGGTTACTTATTGTTTTTATGGCTATTATATCAACTGCTTCACAATGGTTTCTTACTCGAGCTTATAGTTTGAGTAAGGCTAGTATTATAGGTGTTGTTAGTTATACAAATATTCCATTTGCAGTTGGTTTTGGAGTTATGTTAGGAGATTTATTTCCTGATACATATACTCTTTTAGGCATTACGTTTATTATTTTAGGAGGTATAATTGTAAGTAAAAAGTCAGTAAAAAGCGAATAAATGTATTACTTAGCGTTAAAAAATAATTCCTTTTTTAAGTCTATTGTTTTTTAACCATTCTTCTTGCATGTTTTTCATTTTCTTATTTGACGTTTTTTTCTTATATTTATAAGACATGTTTTCATTAGAGTCATTTTCTTTATATGAATAACTTAGATTAAGAGAACTTAAGTCTATAGCCTCCTTGGCTCTTGTAGCAGCTACGTAATATATATTCAACTCTTCTATAATTTGAGTATATGACATTTTGTTTTTTGGATTAATTATCTCTTTTTTACTAATAAAATCATTAGCCATAATAACTTGTGTATACTCTAAACCTTTAGATTTGTGAGTAGTTGTAAAAATTATATCTGCATCTTCTTTATTAGTGGTGATTTTTTCTTTTATTTTTTTGTTTATTTCAAATATATTATCACCATAAGTATTAATAAATTTTATTACATTTAAAAAATCTTGGTTTTTTGTATCTTTTGAAAACTGTTCTAATTCATGAATTGATTCAAATTCTTTTATTTCATTCATAGTTATTTTATTAAACTTTTTCTCTTTTAAATAGAAAATTGAATAAACAGTTTGATTCATAAATGAATAAGAGCTATATCCACCTTCAAAAAATATTTTTTTATCATCATGTATAAGATGAACGATTTCTTGAATTAGACCAAAAGTAGAACGAGCTATAACACAATACTGTTTATTTGTATCAATGACATCTTTCCCTGATTTTGTATTAGTTTCAATACCAGATATTTTTAAAAGTTTATTTGTATTAATTTTGTATAATTCATTTAAATTATTTTCTAAAAGTTTAGCGTAGTTATCTCCAAATCTAAAACTTTTTGATAGAAAATACTCTGGTAAATCTATTTTATTTAAGGCATTTATTGCATATCTAAAAGAGTAAATTTGTTGGAAAGAATCTCCAATATAAATACGTTTACATTTTTGTGCTTCAACAATAGCAATCATAACATCTGATATATCTTGAGCTTCATCTACAAGAATTAAATCATAATCTAAATTACTGTGAGTTTGTTTATTTAAATAGAACATTTTGAGATAAAAGTCATGAATAGCATCAATTTTTTTATTTTTCATAGATGATAATATATGTTTTAGATGATTTAGTACTTTTTGCTCATCTTTATTTAAAAGCTCAATTATTTTTGAACCTAAATCACATTGATTTTTATATTTTTCTAGTAAATTATGATCTAATGCAATTAAAGAAGAATTACAGTAAAAGTTAACTAAGTCTTTAATTAAAGCTATATATTCAGCTATTGGAAAGTAATTATTTCTATTGTTTACTTCTCTTTCAAATTCACATAGTGATTTTTCTATTACTTGTATTTTTAAATCATTACATAAATTGTATTGATATGCATTTGCAAATTTATATGCAAGTGCATGTATTGTACTTATATGCATGTGATTTAAATTGTAATCATTTATTTTATCTTGAATCGAAGTTTGTAAAGATTTATTATATGCAAGATATAAAATTTTTAAATTTTTGTTACTTTTCGCATATTCTAAAAGAGTAGTAGTTTTACCACTTCCTGCTACAGCATTTATTTTAAAAGATGATTCTTTTGCATTAATAATATTTATTTGTTCTTGTGTTAAATTCATCAATGAAATTTTATCTTAAAAAATTTAAACTAAAGCTATAGTATGATATTTTTTTGAAAAAGTAA
>JAAETO010000388.1 GCA_024228275.1 Arcobacter sp. | reverse complement strand
CTTTTCTTCGCCGCGCACCGAGTTGATGTGCGAATCGTTCTCGTGCCGATCGGCGGCTGAAGTTGATGCTACTAGGCTGCGTCCGGTTTCCTTAATCCGTTTCAAACAGACCCATTCGACGTGGTTGTAACGGCCGCAGTAATCGCATTTCTTCCCATTCGCGGGACACTCCTTTCTTTGATTCGATTTATGGCTCATTCCTCCGCAGTATGAGCAAGACTTCGGAGAAATGGCGCGTGCTGACTGATCGGATTTGGACGGGGCTTTCACGTACTTCTCCTTCTCCGGGCGGTGAATGTAGTTGCGATTCTTACCAGTGCCTTTCTTCTTAGCGACGAAAAGCATTTCCGGTGGGGAATCGTCCGAGCTCGAGCCTCCTTCCTCTCCCGAATCGCTACTATCCGCTTGCCGAATCGCGAACGCGCCGGAGGACTCCATTTTGACCATTCTAGAGTCTTTCTTGGTCGCTTCGTGTCGATTGGCGATCGCCAGCACTTGTTCCAGGGTGGGGATGCCCGGAAACGCGTCGAGAACTTTTTCCAGCAACT
>JAAETO010000387.1 GCA_024228275.1 Arcobacter sp. | reverse complement strand
TATAATTATTTATTATATATAATCTTTATTATTAAAAAAAGGAAATATATTGAAAAAAGCATTCTCTTTAATGGAACTTATGGTTGTTATTATTATTTTAGGACTTCTTGCTGCGTTTGTATTACCAAATTTAACTGGAAAAAGTGAAGAAGCTAAAGCTGATATTGTTTGTATTCAAATGAAAAGTGTTAGTCAAACATTAAAACTTTATAAATTAGATAATTCAAGTTATCCTACAACAGAAGAGGGATTAAACATATTAATTACAAAAAAGTATTTTGATGATGATAAACTACCTAAAGATGCTTGGGGAAATAGTTTTATATATATTCAAAATGATGAAAAATTTGATCTTATTTCATTGGGTGCTGATAAAAAAGAGAGCACTAAAGATGATATTTATCATTCTAAATGTAAACAATAAAAAAGACTATTAGAGTGAAAAAATCTTTTACTCTAATAGAACTAGTAATTGTTATAATTTTAACTTCTATTGTAACTTTTCTAGCTTTTTCTAGTTTTAATTCACCGTATGAAAAGAAATATAAAATAGATTTATTAAATATAAAAGATTTTTTGTTTAAAAATTTTGAATTTGAAAAAGAGTTATCTTTAACTTGTATTGATGATGAAAAATTTTCTTGTTATATATTTATTGATAATAATATAAATAAAGATATAGAAATAAAAAATTTATTTTCACAAATACCAGATGTTTATAAGTATGATAGAGACTTAAGTAAACAGGAATTTAAAACACTTAGATTAGATGATGTTGAATATGATATTTTTTTTGAGTTAAAAATAGATAATGACAAAAAACATAAAAATTTAGTCCTTGATACTTTAGATGATAATGTTTATTTATTCTCTTCAATATCCAAAAACGTAAAAAAATTTAAGACTACAAATGAAATAATTGATAGTTTTTATGATAATGAAATAGAGGTTAAAGATGCTTTTTAAGTATTCAGGAATAGATTCAACAGGATTAAAAGTAAAATCAAAAATTGAAGCAATATCATTAAACGAAGCGAAACAAAAGTTAAAAGCAAAGGGTATCTTATATACAAGTTTACAAGAGGATACTTTAAATTTTGGAAGAATAACTTTTAAAAGAACTAGAAAATTAGATTTATTAACTCTGTCCTATTTAAGTAGGGATTTAAGTATATATTTAAGTTCAGGAATTACACTTATTAGTTCAATAAATCTTTTAAAACAAAGATATAAAGATAACAAAGTACTTTTTTCATTTTTTGATACAATAAAAATTTATTTAGATGAGGGAAAAACATTTTATGATGCCCTAGATTCTCAAAAACTTATAGGTCTTCCTGAGTTTTATAAACAGTCTATAAAAGTAAGTGAAAATGGAGGTATATTAGAATCTGTTTTATTAGAGTTAGCAAGTTTTTTAAAAGAACAAGATAGAATTAAAAAACAAGTAAGCTCAGCGCTTGCATATCCTCTTTTTATACTTTTTATTTCATTTTTTATGGTTGGTTTTATGCTGAGTTTTATTGTTCCTAAGATAACTTCTATCTTTACTCAATTTGATCAAGAATTACCTAAAAGTACTCAAATAGTTATAGCGCTAGGAGATTTCTTTTCAACAAATTATCCATATATAATACTATTTTTAGTTTCTTTTATCTTCTCTTTTATATATTTACTTAAAAAAAATAAGATTTTCAAGTATAGTTTTGATAAGCTTCTTTTAAAAATCCCATTTTTTTCAACATTAATAGAGCATAGTGAATTGGCTAGATTTTCATATATGAACTCAATTTTAATAAAATCAGGCGTTCCTATAGTACAATCAATTAATTTAAGTGCAAACATTCTAAAAAATGAAGTTATAAAAAGGGTTTTTGTAGATGCTTCAAAAAGTGTTGTTGAAGGTAAAAGATTATCTAATCTTTTATCTCAAAATACTATATATAAAATAGATGAATCTTTTATTCACTCTATTGCAATAGGAGAAGATACAAGTAGATTAAGTGAAATCTTAAACAATCTTGCAATGCTTTACAATGAATCAAATAAAGACAAAACAGATATATTTTTATCTTTATTAGAACCAGTATTTATGCTTTTTGTAGGTCTGACAATAGGTTTTATTGTTATATCTATGCTTTTACCTATTTTTTCTATGAATTTAGGTTAATATCAATATGAAAAAAGGTGTAGTTTTATTAATCACTCTTTTTTTTATAACTGCAATCTCAGTGTTAGTTTTAAAAAATTTAGATGATACTGATAAGTTTTTAGAAAAGCAAAATTATATTATTAATAATACTCAGGCTATTATTTCTATAAAAAATATCAAAGATGAAGTATCAAAAATTTTAAAAAGAAATCTAGTTAATATGGATAAAGCTTTTGGAAATATAATTCCATTAAGTTATGATAAATTAAATATTAAATTTAAGGTAAATAGATACAATAGAACAAATATAAATGATATAAATAATAATGATTCAAATAGTGTTTTATTGTTCTTTCAAGATAATAATATCTATGACTATGATTATTTTGTACAAATATATAAAGAAAAGTTTAAAAACAATGATTCACAAATAGAAAATAGTAAGCAATTAAATGATATAATCAACAACTTTGTGATAAAAAGTGAAAACAAAGAAATACTCATGCATAAAGATAAATTAGGATTTATTGACTCTAATGATAATAAAACATATGAACTATTTATTAATGTAGATTATTTAGATGCTAATGCCAATGCTTATTATATTTTAAAAAATACAAATGGAATTATAAAGGTTGAAAATTTTGATATCAGTTTCAAATAAAGAAGCTCAAACAATATTTTTAACGTCAAATACTAAGATATTAAATATTCAAAACAAAGTAGATATTATTGTTTCTCCAGAATTTTATTGGGTTAGAAAGTTTGAGATCCCTGTAAAAAGTGAAACACAAGCACGACACGTTTTGCCAACTCTTTTTGAGGATATAATTAATGATACTTCAAGTTTAACTTATCAAGTTATAAAATTAGAAGAGAATATATTTTTATGTTTTGCTTATAATAACAAGAAAATTTATGATGCAATAAAGAAATTAAATATTTCTACTTCAAATATATGCTCAATATACTTTGCTCAAAATGAGTGTAAAGAGTTTAAATCTTTTGAGATTGACAATACAAAATTTATGTATACATCAGAAGGAATTTTAGTAAAAGTACCAAATAGCCTTTTGCCTGATGTAGTAGATTTAAATAAGCTTTTAAAAAATATAAATCTAAGTTCTTACAAACTTCAAATAAAGCTTTATAATGATGTATTGAATACAAAATATTATTATTATCTTTTTGCTGTTTTTTCTGTTTTGATTATAATTAATATTTTTAAATATTTCTCTTATTCAATTGAAATTAATGATTTTGATAAAAAAGTAGAATTAGTAAAAAAACAGAATAAACTTCCTTCTTCTATGCTTCAAGTAGATGCTATTCTTAAAAAATATGAATTAAAAATAAAAGAAGATTTAAAAAAAAGAGAAGCAATAGAGTATATTTTTAATAATAGAAAATTTGATTTAAAATCACTAGATATAGTAAACAATAGAATAGATTTAGAATACTTATCATCTAATAAAAAAGAAGTAGAAAACTTTTTAAACAAAAAATATAAGGTTATTTCAAGTAGATTAAAATCGTTTACTTTAAAAGTGAGTATTAAATTATGAATAGATTAAATCCAATTTATATACTTGCCTTAGTATTAACTTTACTGGTAATAACATTTGTTGTTGTAGACAATAAAAAAAGTGAATTTAAATCAACATATATAAATTATAAAAATATAAATTTGAAAGCAAAAGATTTTTCTAGATATAAACAAACTTGGTTTAATGAAAAAGAAATTTTAAGAAAAATTGATTCAATTATAAAAAATTCAAGTTTTAGAAATGAGAAAATTTTAAAAACTCAAAATAGTAATATAGTTAGAATCAAAATTAATTCATCTAATCCAAGAGTATTAAATAAATTTATAAATAGAGTTTTAAATGAAAAATTACTAATAAAAAAACTAAATATAAAAAAAGATAGTATTTTTTTAGAAATAGGAATTAAATAATGAAGTTTTTAATTAAATCAATACTTCTTGTAATAGTTTTTTTTATGGCTTTAATAGTTTTTATGCCTAAATTAAATATGTATAATTTATTGGAAAAAAATATTGAAAAAGAAAATATTATAATTTCAGGAGAAACTAAAAAAGAAAAAGTTTTTGGTTTAACTTTAAATGGTTTAGAACTGTATTATGATAGTTTATATACTTCTTTTATAAAAAGAGTTGATTTTACAACTTTTTTATTGTATTCAAATATTAATATTAAAGATATTCGAGTATCAAAAGATTTTGAAAAAATAGTTCCTTCCAATATTAAAGAAATAGATATTAAACATTCTGTTCTTAAGTTCAATATATTAAATATTAAAGCACATGGAGATTTTGGAGATTTTAACGGTGAAGTGAAAATTTTTGATAAAAAAATTGTAGGTGAATTGATTCCTTCAAAAACAATGAAGTTTCAATATAGAAAACTGTTAAGAGAGTTTAAATTTAAAGATGGGAAGTATAAATATGAATTCAGTTTTTAATACTTTGTTTCAAAAGTTTATACCTTACATTATTGTAATTTTATTTGCATATCTTATTTCAGCAATAATTTTTATCTTTTTACCAAAAATTGGAATTGACTTTAAAGAAAACTCATCTCAAAGTATTTCGTATAAAAAATATGATGGTTTTTATTCTAAAATAAAAGTTACAAATTCTAAAAAAATTAAAAAGACGATGGTTGAAAAAGAGATTTCTTTATTGTCTAGATATAAATTAAAAGCTGTTTATTCAACAACATCAAATAGTGGATGGGCAATAATTCAAGATACTTCTTCGAAAACTGTTATTCTTGAAAAAGATCAGGAATTTAAAGGTTATACCTTAACAAAACTTTTTAAAAAATATATAATCTTTGAAAAAGATTTAAAAGAGTATAAACTTGAACTTCCTAAAAATAAAGATATAAATTATAAAATTGAAAAGAAAACTTCAAGAGGTAATGAAAATATTATTGTTAAAAATGATACTATACAAGTTAAAAGAAATTTTTTAAATGCTTATGTTAAAGATATTAATAAAGTTTGGAAAGATATAAATATAAAAGATATAAGAAGAAATGGAAAAATAGAAGGTTTTAAAATTCATAAAGTTAGTAAAAAATCTGTCTTCGAAAAACTTGGCTTAAGAAAAAATGATATTATAAGATCAGTTAATGGTTCTAAAATAAGGTCCTATTCAGATGCCTTTAAAATATACAATGCAATAAATAATATAGATTATTTACGTTTAGAAGTTTTAAGAAATAACGAAATTATGGAGTTAGATTATGAGATTGATTAGAATATTTTTATTAGTGGTTTTATTAAACGCTTTAGCTTTTTCAAATAATGAAAAAATTAATATAAATTTTAAAGATTTAAAGATTATGGATTTAGTTAAAATTACTTCTAAGATTATTGATAAAAATATCTTAGTAACACAAAATATACAAGGTAAAGTTGATTTTATATCAAATAAGCCTGTAGATAAAAATGAACTTATAAAAATCCTTATTTTTGTACTTGAATCAAAAGGATATACTTTAGTTAACAATGAAAATATCTTAAGAATTGTAAAGCTTAATATTAGTGCAAAAAGCAATGTTCCTGTAGTTACTTCTAAATTAAAACAAAATTATAATCAAATGGTAACGGAAGTTTTTAAAGTTTATAATGTAAATGTAGATTATATAGCCTCTAAAATAAGACATTTAATCTCAAAAAATGCAAAAATTGTTACAAATAAAGATGCTAATACTTTAGTTATAACTGATTTTATGGATAATATAAAAACAGTAAAAAAAGTTGTAAGAATTATGACAATTGGTGCAAAAAAAAGTATGGAAGTAATCGAACTTAAGAACATTCAAGCAGTTGATGCAAAGAAAAATTTAGATGCAATTGCTAAATCTATATTTAATCCTAAAATACAAACAGAAAAAGTTATTGTTATTGCTAATAAAGAGAATAATTCTATAGTATTTATAGGAAATAGAAAAAATACAAAATATCTTAAAAAATATATAAAAAAAATGGATTCAAATGACTCTTTGATTAAAAGAGTTGTCGAAGTATATCCTTTAAAAAATGTAGAAGCTAAAAATGTAATAAAAATTATTGATGGAGTTATAGGAAAGAAAAAATATTTAGATCCAAGTTTAAAACCTTTATCTTCTGTAGATGAAGAGACAAACTCTATTGTTTTAGTAGGACCTAGTTCTGAAATAGAATATATAAAAATATTACTATCTCAACTAGATAAAGAAAAAGCACAAGTTTATGTAAAAGCAAGAATAATTGAGTTAAATGATAATTTATTAGATGAAATAGGTGTAAAATATGGAATTTTAGGTGGAAAAGCAAATAGTAGTGGACTTGGAACTTTTGCTTCATCTTTAAATGGGGGACTTGCAAAAGTATTTTCTCCTGGAGATATAGGACTTTCTATACCTGATTTAAGTTCAGGACTTGCTTTGGGTGCTTCAATATCATTATTAAATAATAATGGGGCTTTAGATATTGTATCTGAACCATCTATTTTAGCAATAAATAATAAAGAGAGTTCAATTTATGTTGGTGAAACTATATCTGTTAAGACTTCACAAGAAGTAACTGAAGGTGGTGGTAATGAAAATGAGAATTTTCAAAGAGAGGATGTTGGACTTACTTTAAAAGTAAAGCCAAGAATTTCAAATGACAATAAAGTTACTTTAGAAATTAATACTGTTTTAGAAGATGTTAAAACAACAGAAACAAAAAGTGGAAATGCAGATACTTCAAAAAAAGAGGTTATAACTACGGCTATAGTTAATAATGGAGAGTCAGTAATTTTAGGAGGACTTATTCAAGACAAAGAAGAGTCATCTACTGATAAAGTTCCATTATTAGGTGATATACCACTATTAGGTCTTCTTTTTACTCATGATAAAAAAACTATAATAAAAAAAAGTTTAGTAATAATTGTAACTCCTTATATAGTACCAAAATCAAAAGATTTAACTTATGTAAGAAATCAATTAGCTCAACTTAAACTATTAGAAGATAAATATTTAAAAGATTCTATTTTAAGACTTAAGAGTAAGCAAATAAAAAAAGCGCAAGAGAAAATAGAGTATGAAAAAAAGTTAAAAGCACTTGATTCTAAACTAATTTCTTTAGAAAAAGAGTCTACAAAAGATCAAAGATAGATTGGTAAATAATATGAATATTAAAGAGATACACGATACAAACTTAGTGCCGTATGACAATATAGAATCATATACTAAAGCACTTAAAAATTATGTTTTATTTACAAAACTTGATGATAAAGTAGTGATTGCTTTATCAAATGAATATATTAGTATATCGTTTGACTATCTTTCAAAATTTGAGTATGAATATGAAATAATATTTTTAGATGAATTATCTTTTGAAAAACTTTATAATAGATTTTTAGAAATAAAAACTGACAAAGAGATGAATGCCATACAACAAGAGCAAGAAGAGGCAACTTTAGATGAGGAAGAGTTTTCCGTAAGTGAATTTTTAAAAGTAGGTAGTGATATCTTAACTTCAGAAGAATCAGCTCCTATAATTAAGTTTGTAAATTCACTGTTTTATCAAGCAATTAAAAAAAAGGCTTCTGATATTCATATTGAGATGCATGAAGTTAAATCTGAAGTAAGATATAGAATAGATGGAGTTTTGAATAAACATATAGAGCTTGATAAAAACATTATGGCTTTAGTAATTTCTAGAATTAAAGTTATTTCAAATTTAGATATAAGTGAAAAAAGAATTCCTCAAGATGGACGTACTCAAATAAAAATATCAGGAAAAACCTTAGATATTAGAGTTTCGATTTTACCAACTTTTTATGGTGAAAGAGTTGTTATGAGGATTTTAATGCAAAGTGATGATTTATTAAATCTTACAGAACTTGGTTTTCCTTCTTATATAACAAGTGAATTAGAAAAAGTTGTAAGCAAATCTTATGGAATGGTTTTAGTAACAGGTCCAACAGGAAGTGGAAAATCTACAACTTTACATTCTCTTTTACATCAAGTTGTAAGTGAAGAAAAAAATATTATTACAGTTGAAGATCCCGTAGAATATAAATCAAATGATTTCTCTCAAATACAAGTTAATAATAAAGTAGGTCTTACTTTTTCATCTGGTCTAAGATCAATTTTAAGACAAGATCCTGATATTATTATGCTTGGTGAAATTAGAGATTCTGAAACAGCATCAATTGCAGTTCAAGCAGCTCTTACAGGGCATTTACTTTTCTCAACATTACATACAAACAGAGCACCAGCAGCAATTACTAGGCTTATAGATATGGGTGTTGAAAGATTTTTAATATCTTCTTCTTTACTTGCGGTACTTGCTCAAAGATTAGTTAGAAAATTATGTTCACAATGTAAATGTGAAGATGAATCAAATGCTTCTCATGAACTTTTTTCTTTAACAAATGAAAAAATATATAAAGCTCAAGGTTGTAAAAACTGTAACTTTACAGGTTACACAGGACGTATTGCAATAGGCGAATTATTTGTTATAAATGAGAGTATTAAAGAGTATTTAAAAGGTGAAGTAGATGATAATACTTTAATGGAACTTTCACTTGAAAATTCTATGATGCCTTTACATGAACAGTTGAAACAAATGCTTATTAATGGCGATACATCAGTCGATGAAGCAGTAAGAATTGGTATAAAATAGTATTATGAAGAGAAAAGGAATCTTTTATACAGATAAAAAAGCTTTTTCTTTAATGGAAGTTATAATTGCTACGGCACTTTTATCTGTAGTTATGATATCTTTATTTCAAGTAAAAAGTAATAATATTTTTATAGTAGAAAAAACAAATGAAAGTAAAAAGCAAAAAGATTATATATCTTTAGCAATTGATACCAAAGATTATTCAAAAAAAAATAAAAATATATATTTAAGTAGGATTTTTAATATTAAAGATGATGATCTAAGACGTGAATTTAAAGAAGTAAAAATAAAAATCAAAGAAGAATTTCCTACTATAAGAATAGAAAAAGTTGAAGACATATCAATTAAAATAAGTAATTATAAAACAAAATACAGCTTTGAAAATGGTATTTCAAAAGATATTTATAGCTTTGAAATAGAATTATGAAAAAAGCATTTACACTTTTAGAGGTAATTATCTCAATAACTATTTTTATGATATTACTTATTGTTATATATAAAGTTTTAGATGATACAAGAGTTTCAAATAAAAAATTTGAAGAATATATTTCAAAGAATGAAGATATAAATTATTTATATAAAATTTTTGCAGAAGATATTGCAGAATCAAAAGATTCTATAACATTAGATATAGATAGAGATAATAATACTATAGTTATATTTGAGAGTAATAATAGTTTTAATGATCCTTTTTATTCTAATATAACATATATGGTTTCTTCAAATAATAACCTAGTAAGAGTAGAAAGTTTGAAAAAATTTGAAAAAGGTAAATCAGGTATAGATTTTTATAATAATAGTTATATAGATATACTAGTGAAAAATATAGATAAATTTATTGTATTAAGTGAAAACGATAAATATGTATTTATTATAAAACAAGAAGGACATGAAAGAATAATGTTTCCTACTTTTAAAATGGAGAATTAATGTTTAGATATATTTTTATATTTATTATAAGTTGTAATATTTTAAGTTCAAATGAGAATGTCTCAAAAACTTCTGAATTAGAGCTTTTTTTATTTAAAGTTGGTTTTGAATCTTTGTTGAAAGATGTAGATATAAATAAAGATAAAACAAGTTTAAATGAAGAAGAGATAAAAAAGATAAATGAAAAGATAGAATTAATTCTAAGTGAATTATATAAAGATAAGCGTATTTTAAAAAACTTTCCTAAAGAGATTTCAAGTTCAGAAAGTATTAATAATAATGACTTAGAAAGTTTAAAAAATGAAGTACAACTTTTAAAAAAAGAACTTATAGAGTTAAAAAATAAAAAAACAGTAAATTTAGAACAAAATAAAGAAAATGAAAAAATAGAAATTGCTGAAGATATAAATAAACTAATTAAATCAAAAGAAAAATCTAATAATATAACTAAAATGAGAGTAGCTACAGATTATTTATACGTTTACAGACTAGCAAGTACTAAATCTAAAATAATAAAAGAAATAAAAAGAGATAGTATAGTTTTTATTGAATTTTGTAACAAATATAATTGGTGTAAAATTTCTAATAAAAATGAATATGTAAAAAGATTTTTAATAAAAGCTTATAAGTGATTTAAACATAAATAATAACTTATAACGGATTCCCTCTACTGATATTAGTCTAAGTGTGAGATATCAATATAAAAATGGAACAGTAACCACGACTATAAAATGACTTTAAAAATTATGAATTTTTTTATGATTATAATGAACTAAATCAAAGAGTAAAAAAGAAAGAGTCTATAGTTTTTGTTAAATGCAATGCAAAATATAACTTTAGAATCTAATAGTTAAGTTAGATAGAAAACAGATTATTTAATTATAAAATTTTTAATCTTAATAAAATAATCAAATTATAATTATAATAGATTATAATGTCATAATTAGCTAAGGTTTATATAAGGAAATAATCAATAAAATTTTATTATGATGAATTATTAGAAGTAATTACATTGCTTAGCAATAGGAAATATTATTATTTCTAAGCTTCAAGTTTGTTGGTTAATTAAGATAATATCTTAATAAATTTAATTAAAATCTAAAGTAGGAGGATTTTATGAATTTAAGAAAAAGTAGTTTTTTTAAAAAGACATCAATGAGTTTTCTTGTTATAGCAACCTTGTTTGGTTTAAATGTTAAAGCTGATGGTATGAAAGGGGATTTACCTTTAGGAACATTTACATTTTTTAATCATTGGAGTGTCCCTTTATCGTATGATACTTATAATAATCAAGTTGGATGGGGAATTAATGGCCCATTTTTTTCAGGAGCTAAAAATAATGTTGCAGATGCTTTAATTGTTAATCCTGATGGTTCACCTGCATTATTCTTATTAGAGAATATGGCTACTAGTGTTACTCTAGCAGGACGTGAAATAGAAATGTTTACATTTGATGTTCATCAAGCTAATAAACCAATTTCAAGCCCTTCTCATGGTAGTGTAGGTGATTGGGATATAGACACATTAGGAGAAGACATAGGAGGACTTATTCATGGAGATAAAAACTATTGTGAACTATTCCCAGAAGCTCCTGTTAGTGGAATTTGGAATACTTTATGGGGATCTCATTCAGCAAGTATTTCAATAGGTGGTACTCTTGACGAAGCATCTTGGGGCCTTAGTTTAAGTGGAGGTACTACATGTGATGGAAGACATAATGGTCATGGAGTTACAGTAACTGTTGGAGCAAGTATTTCTACTGGTTTAGGTGAAGCAATGAAGTTAGCACAACTTCCTTTACCTGTAAAGATTGCATTTGATGTTGGTGGAAGTGTAAGTTTAAGTGCTACTGTAGGTGGTGGAGTTGGTGGTGAATTCCAAAAAGTTCCTCATCCTATTTATGTATTAGGTAAAAGAACACCTGAATATATGTATATATCATTTACTCCTAATGCAAAGGCTAAACTTGGTGGAAGTCTTACTGTTGGAATGGGTCTTGAAGGTTTTATCTCTGGTACACTTGACCTAATATCATTGAGTCTTACTGGTCGTTTAGAAAGTGGATTGACAAGAGCTGCTAATCCTAAAAACTGGAAAGGTTATATTAGAACTACTGCTGATTTTAGTGCTGGTGCTGGTGGAGGTGGTATAAATGCTGGTATAAAGCTTGGAATATCACCATTCTCTATTACAATATATTCAATGAATTTAGTTAAGTGGGATCCTTTAATTAGATATTCTTTACCTTTATATAATGATTATGTTAAATTTAAAGTTAGAATTAATGTTAAAGAAAGTGATGCTAAAGTTACGCAAGTTAATAGTATATAATTATAATACATAGATGAGTAGAGAACTACTCATTTATGTATAACATTAATAAATTTTATTTTATTAAATATTGCTTTAGAGGTATGAAAAAATGAAAAAAAAAATAGTTGTCGTTAGTATAATAATATTTGTATTAGGTATTTTATTTTATCTATTCATTAATGAAGATGATAAAAATAAAAATTTAGTTAAAAGCTCAAACATAGATAAACATCAAGTTAAAAAAGAAACTGTTAAAAATTTAAAAACTTTTAATAAAAATATATTAGGATATCATATTGATATTGAAATTGAAAATAAAAGTGAAAGTGATGGAAATTATTTTTCTATTTCTCCTAATTCAAAATTAAAATTTGACCTTATATTTGATAATCCACATGAAGCTAATAAAAATAAACAAGCTTTGATATTAAATTTTGAATATAATATTACAAAAAATAAAGAGTATTTACAAAAAGCAAGTGCCATAGATGAATTAGGATTTACATATGATTATTTTATGCCTCAAATATATGGAAATATGAATTTACTTGGCTTGGACAAGCAACATCCCTTGAATATTTTGTCAATTTTGTTAACTAATATTTCATTTAGTTTAAATCCAAATAAAATAAAATTAAACTCCTCAATTGGAGAAACTCATTATGAATATACAAAAAAAGAGAATAAGTTAATTAGAGAAATATTAGAATATAAAAAAGCTGGAATAGTTAAAAATAATATAATTGGAAATAGCCAAATTACTTTTGATGAAGATTGGGAGGCTATACTTTATTCTGATCAATTATTAAGTAGTGTTAATTCTAAAGTCAAAACTAAAATGACATTACCTTTTTCTTATAAAAAACAAGGTAAAAATGCTGGTTCAGGAGACTTTAAAATCGTGCAAAATCTTAATATTAAAGTAACAAGATTTGAACCTAAAAATATAGTATTCTCTCCAGAACTTTTTGTTGCTGATATTAATAAAAAACATCGAGTGGATACATTGACTTTTAATAATGATAAATTAAAAAATGATAAAGAATTTAATGCAATGTTAAAAGAGTTAAGTAATACGTTAAATGTGGGTAAAGCTATTTTAATAGGAGATTATTTAACTAATAATAAAACAGTAGAAGAAATAAGTGAAATGCTTTCTGGTGATACTTTAACTCCTGAAGAAAAGCAAGCAATACTCATGGCTTTGCAAGAAGTTAATACAAGCGAATCTGAGCATTATTTATCAGACTTAATTACAGATAACAATATTCCAGATAGATATAGAGCAGCTGGAATGTTAAATTTGAGTTATATGAAAAATACAAGTCAACTTGCTATTGATTCATTAAAAAATGTATTTAAAGAACAAGAAAGTGCAATGTTAGTTGAAACAGCTCTTTTTAATATTGGTAACATATCTAGACGTAATAAATTATTAGCATATGAAGGAGTTAGTTTTATCGAAAATACCTTAAAGAATACTACTCCAGGATCTAAAAGTCGTGTAGTTGCACTTCAATCTGCAGTTAATTCTAGAGATGAATCTTTTTTAGATATATATATTGAATCTATGAGATCTTCTGATCCTAGAGAACGATATGTCGCATCAATAGGTGCTATAAAATCGAGTACTACAAGGGATAAAGCACTTAGATATTTAGTTAAAAATGAAGAAGTTTCTGGTGTTATTATTCCAGTTGCTAAGCAACTTAAAAAAACTCCATTGTCATATGAGCAAGAGAATCTTATTTATGAAAAAATAAAGTCAGAAGAAGATCCAAAACTACAGGCTGCTTGGACTCATTTATTAGTAAGTAATAAAGATAGATTTAAAGAGTATGAAGAAAGATTAAATAATATTGCGTCCGAACCAAATAAAAAAGGTATTGCAGATTACCTAAATAAATATCCCGGAAAGAAGAAATAGTATATTTTTTTGAATTAAATATTGTAACTATAAATTAAAATATATTGTATAGTAAGAGAAGATATGTAATATTCTTTATTAAGAAACATACCTTCTCTTGTATATTTAATTATTCTTTAATACAATCTTAAGTACTTTTCAAAATAAAACTATTATTTTGTCAAATTCTTCTGTCTCTTCAAATAGTATAATAAATGTTACTACAAATGTGATAGTAAGAGTTTATATAGAAATTGGAATTTTCATATGTTAGAATATTTTATAAGCTAGAGAAGTTATCTTAAATACTATTGAAAAAAATGAAAAAGTTTTAAAAGACTCATCTTGTTCAGTTGGTTTAATGCTTTGATAGTTCAGTAAATTTACTTGTAATGCCTTGGTGCAAAACTTATGATATATTTGGGAGTTTGAGAAGATATTAAACTAGATATAGAATTCTAACTTTTTATTTTTTAACTTAAATATTAAACTTCATTACCTAATAAAAGTTATTCTGATATACTAAAGCATGAAAATTACTGCAATAATACCAACTTTTAATAGAGAAGATTTCATTTTAAGAGCCATTAATTCTATAGAAAATCAAACAATCAAAATTGATGAAATAATTGTTGTTGATGATGGTTCAACTGATAGAACATTTGATACTGTAAAAGATTTAGATGTAAAATATATTTATCAAAAAAACAATGGAGTTTCAAGTGCTAGAAATAAAGGTATTAAAGCAGCTAAAAATAAATGGATTGCTTTTTTAGATTCTGATGATACTTGGAATGATACTAAAATAGAAGAACAAATAGAGTATCACAAAAAAAATCCTAATATTTTAGTATCTCATACTGATGAACTGTGGATAAATAATGAAAAAATAGTAAATCAAAAATCTCACCAAAAAAAACCAAATGGCTTTTGTTTTTTAGAAAATATACCCTCTTGTAAAATTGGTGCATCAACACTTTTAATTAATAAAGATATTTTTAATAGTATTGGTTTATTTGATGAAAATTTAAAAGTCTGCGAAGATTACGATTTGTGGTTAAGAATTTCTATAGTTTACGAAATAGGTTACCTCAATAAAAAGCTAACAACTAAGTATGCAGGACATAAAAACCAACTATCCTTTTCAACTTTTGCAATAGATACCTATAGAATAGAAGCATTAGAAAAACATATAAACTCAAAATATAAAGAAGCTATTAAAAAAGAGATTATTAAAAAATGCAAAATACTTATAAGTGGAGCTAAAAAGCATAATAATAAATATATTTTAGAAGAATATGAGAATAAACTTAGTCTTAATTATGACTCTTAACTTTAGTATAAACTTTTTAATTTTTAATGTAATTTTATATACACATTAATCCATTTATTTATTATTTACTTATGATTATTTTTACAAGTTCTATAAAATATTAGTTTCTAAAACATGTTTAATTAAATTAACTAATATAAGTATTCAAATATAATTAAATTAATATTCAAAATGAATCAATTACTCTTTTATAAAGCTTTATAATCAATAATTAAGAAGAAATGAATATTTTCTATTAAAAAAGAAAAATTTATATCCTAAAAATTAATTAATATATTCAAAAAGCATATTTCCTTATTTATAATTCTTAAAAAAATAAATTAATTTTAGTAATATTAAATAATTTTTTTTTATTATAAAAAATAAATTAATTTAGGCTTTTCAAAAATAAATAATTTTTATTCTTCTATAAATAAATTTAAATATTATAATATGATATAAATATCATTAGTATTATTTAACTATAATATATAAATTATTTATTTATATTAATTTAGCATATATAATGGTATATTTTTATGAATTAAAATTAAAAATGGAGATAATAAAAAATGATTACTTTTAATAATAGTAAAAGGACAGATTTTATAAATTTATTGCTTTTAATATTTAGTACTTTAATATTTATTTATGCTATTTCATTACTTGTTTTAACAAAAATCAATATTGAAAAAGATATTAATACTAATCAAAAAGGAATTATTTCATTAGAATCTATTAATAGTAAAAAAAATAAAATCAACTTGTATAATTTAACAATAAATAATATTGATGGACATAGAATTGATCATAAGGAAATTGTTTTATTAAATGCTATGTAATACTAAAGTAATATATAGTAATTTATAATTTAAACTTTAATTTATTACTTGATTTTCTAAGCCTTTAAATTCAACTTTTTCTTCCAATAGTCTTGTATCATTATTTTGTTGAAATAATATTTTTAAAAATATATCAGTGATATAATACTCCCCTCTCTCAAGCTTTTTTATGTATCCCATATCTTCAAGAGATTTATAGGTTTTATATAGAGTTGGACTATCTATACTTGCATCTTTTAAATTATTTGCAAGGTGCCATATAACTGAGTGATGATGTTTTTTTTGTTTTATTTTTGCAAGTACTTCTTCAAGATAAGATTTAGTTTCAAAAAATGCAGAAATAAGGGCTTCTACGCAATCATTTTTATGTATTATAGTATTTATATTGTTTTCCAAAGCCTTATAATAAATACTTTGTAAAGTTTTCATTGTGTAATAAGGATGTCCTTCAAGATAATCAATTATATTAAATAAAAAATCGTCATAGCTAATTTTTTGCTCTTTAAAAAAATCTCTACAAAAATCTTTTAGTTCTATTGTATTTAAAGAGTCAAGCTCAATAATCCTTGCAAAATGGAAAAAGGCAGATGTTTTACTAGAGAATATTTTATTCATAATACTTTCAATACTTCCTAAAAATATATAGGTAACATTTTGATGATGTTGAATTACACTTCTTAATCTATCGAGTATTTTATTATCTGCAATCATTAATATATCTTGAAATTCATCAAATGCAAATTTTATATTTATATTTTGTTTTTTTGCAATCGTTTCAACAAGATTTATAGCATACAAAAATAATTCTATTTCATCAATCTGCTTCTTTTCATTTTTTTCTAAAGTTTCTATTGTCAACTCAGCTACTTCTATGTCAACTTTAAGCGTTCCTCTTAAATGCTTAAAAAGATTAGAAATAGAATCTTTTGCTTTTAATATTATACTATCTATACCAGCATATTTATAAGCTTCATCAATAATTTGTTCAGCTAATGATTTAAGGGATGTAGCTCTTTTAATATCGACATATATTTTATCATATTTGTACATTTCAAAAATATGAACAACAAGAGATGTTTTACCGTATCTTCTTGGAGCTTTAATCATAATATGCTGTTTATTTTTAATATATGTATTAAATTTAATAATATGTTGTTTTCTATTTATAAAATCTTTTCCATAAACTGGCATACCTGATTTAAACATAACAAGAACTCCTACTATAAGTTTATTTATATTTTAAGATAGTTTTTTGATTACTTATTATATATCTTTTTTTAAGATATGTCAATAAAAAGGCATATTATTATATCTTTTAAATAGATATTATAATATGTCTTTAAATAAATAAGAAAAGAAGTTATAACTTAAAGTCTACTAAAAAAAATAAACATTAAATTATTTTAAATAAGATAAAATGTTACATTGTTATTATTATTTGGGTGTTTTATTTTTGGTTAATTTATAGTTTATCTAAAGAATCTCTTATTAAATTAACTTTGTATATATATAATAAGTCTATTATAATCGAGGAGTAATTATGGATTTACGAAAAAGTTTTAGTGGTATAGTATTTTTTATGTTTTTGCAAACATCTTTATTTGCATTTAATTTTGATAAGTTTAATGAAATCGCACATGCAGTTACATTTTGGAAGTATACTTTCTCACCAAATTATACTGATACAGAAAGTCATAAATCAACAATAAAAAAATCTTATTCTTTACCAATTTCAGTAAATGAAGCAAAAAATGCACTATTTTATTTAAATTTTGCTGAAAAAACTTATGAAAACCATGGTGCCCCTAGTGGATGGTCAAGAATTTCACAGATTAGTAAAGCATCAGGATTTAATGTATCTATTTTTAAAAGATATAACAATATTATTGTAGCTTTTAGAGGTAGTGAACTTGGAACAAGTGATTGGATTACTGACGGCATATTAGCTCAGAATGATGTAGTTCCAGATCAATTTAAAGAAGCAATTAGTTTTGCTTACGATGTTTCTAAACAATACGCTAATTATAATATTGTTTACACTGGACATAGTTTAGGAGGAGGTCTAGCTACAACAGCTTCTTTATTAACAGGAAAACCAGCATTTGTATTTGATGCTATAGGTCAATCTAATATTTTAATTAAATATATAAGAGATTTTCAAAAAGCTAATAATTTAAAAAGATGGAAACAAAATATAACAAAAATATCTAATTACAACTTTAAAGGTGAATTTGTTTCTGATATGGACTGGCAAGAAGATGCTGATACTTCAGGTGAAAATTCTAAACAATTTGGACGAATTGTATATTTAGATGATAAAAGATTTAATCCTATTTTCTTTTTAAATAATTTGTTAACTCGTCATTTTATATCTCCATTAAGAGAAGAACTTGAATTTCTATCTAATCCTTTGTTTAGAATCAATAGATATGATTTAAATAGTCAGACAAATGGGATTGATGATTTTAGAGCTTCATTTTATATTGATTCTAGAGATGATACTTTAGAGGTTATTGATTTTGTTATCAAATATAATTTATATTCGTTACCAAGTTTAATTAGGGATATAAAAGAATCTTTATAATTTAACTCTAGAACTTGATTGTTTATTTATAATACTTATAGTATAAATATAAATAAATAATCAAGGCAAAATATGATTAAAAAATCACTAATAATATTATTCTTTTTTGAATTATCTTTTTCTAATAACTTATATTATTTTAAAAATAATTCAAAGATTTTCTTAGAGCCTACAAATACAACTATTAATTCTAGATATATAAGTAATTCAAATACTTATAATACAAATATTGATTATTATAAAACAAATAATGATGTTATATTAGGTGTAAGTGATACTATTCTTATAAAAGTAACTAATGAAAATACTGATATTTCTTCATATCTAAATGAATTTGATCTAAGCATTAAGTCTAAACTTGGAAAAAAAATATATCTTTTAAAGACAAAAAATAAGTCTTTGACAATTGATATTGCAAATAGTTTATATTTGAAAGAAAATATTAAATATGCACATCCAAACTTTTTAAAAAAAAGGATTAAGAGATGAACAAATCGTTTCTAACTTTTCCTATATTCATTTTATTATTTATATTAGGTTGTGGAGGAGGTTCTGGAGGTGAGACTTTAAATTCATCTAATGATTCTGAACCTTTCTACTCTGAACAATGGGCTTTGGCAAAAAATGACGGTTTTTATTTTCAACATAATATAAATGAAAATGCAAATATTAATTCATCAAATGTATTCTCAAAATATAAAGGTAAAAATGTCAAGATAGCTGTCATTGATGATGGTTTAGATGTAAATCATGAAGATTTATCTGGAGCAATTATAAACACATATGATAACGATACACAAACTACAGATGTATCACAAAATAATGATGAAACTCACGGAACAGCAGTAACTGGAATTATAGCTGCTAGAGAAAATAGCTTAGGTATAAAAGGTATTGCAAGTAGCAGTGATATTATATTTTTAAAGAAAAAATATCCGGGAACTGATGCTGGAACTATTGAACTTTTTAATAAAGCAGAAGAATTTGGTGCAGATATTATTAATTGTAGTTGGGGAACTTACAATGTATCTGATATAGTAAAAGATAAAATTATTGATTTATCTACAAATGGTAGAAATGGTAAAGGTACTATAATAGTTTTTGCTAGTGGAAATGATAATCAAGATATAGGAAATGATGAAGCTAATATTAATGAAGTTATAAGTGTAGGTGCTACAAATAAAAATAACCTTAGAACAGATTATAGTAATTTTGGACAAAATCTAGATATTTTAGCTCCAGGAGGAGAATATTTAGGTATTACAACATTAGATCCTATGGGTTCTTTAGGAAAATCTTTTCTACATCTGGATTACACTTTATATAATGATTATGATGCACGTTTTACAGGTACTTCCGCTTCAGCTCCAATAGTTAGCGGTGTTATTGCATTAATGCTTGAAAAAAATCCAAATCTTACAAGAGTAGAAGTTGAGTCTTTATTAAGAAGTACAGCAGACAAAATTGGTGAAGATCCTTATATCAATGGTAGAAATGATTATTATGGATATGGAAAAATAAACTTAGCTAATTTAATCTTAGCTGTGCCAGATATTTAAATAAATTTATTTACTTCTTCCATATTTTAAAGCATAAGCCCAATCTAATCTATCTCTTTTTTTCGCTTTTTTTATAGCTTTATTTTTTTTATATGCTATTCTAAGAAACTCAACATTATAGTCTTTTTCTTTTTTTTCAAGTATTACATATGAAGCATAAGAGTTAAAGTTTTCTATTTTATGCTTTGGTGAGTCATCACTATATGCTTGAAGACCAACTGACCCTGGATTTATTATGAGTTGTCCAGTTCTTAATTCAACAAGTCTAGGTATATGAGAATGTCCACATAATATAATTTTGTAATGATTGTTTTTTAAAAGTTTAATTATCTCATTTTCATTTCTAAGTTTGTTTGTTCCATTATTAACATCTTCAAGTAAATATGTTAGATCATCATATGGGCTACCATGACATAAGAATATTTCATTATTATAAATATTAATTGAGGGCAAATCCTTCATCCACTTTAATGGTTTTTTACCTAAATTATCTAAAATAAATTCCATTGTAGGATTAGAATATATTTCTTCATCTTGAGCTTCATAAATTTGTCTATCTTGATTTCCACAAATATGTACAAAATTTTCTGTTTTTAAAAGTTTATAAGTTTTTTTAGGTTCAATTGGGCCATAAAGAGTGTCACCAAGATTTATAAACTTAGTTACACCTTTATTTTTTGCATCTTTAATAACCGCTTTAAGTGCAAAAACATTACTATGTATATCAGATAATATGGCTACTTTCATCTATTTCCTTAAAGTAAGGTCTTGTTAGGTTTTCAACTTCATTTTCTTTTATTACAACACTATCTTCTACTCTTACTCCACCAAATGATTTTAATTTATTAATATTATCCCAATTGAACTTTTTATTACCATAATGCTCTTTAAGTAGTTGATCAATAATATAAATACCTGGTTCTATTGTAAATACATTTCCAACTTCAATATCACGTCTTAATCTTAGGAAAGGATGTTTCTGTGATTTAGGAATAACAGAACCATTGAAATCAGATATAAAATTACCTATATCATGAACTTGAAGTCCAATATAGTGTCCAACTCCAGCAGGAGAAAATAGTTTAGTATATTCTTTTTCATATATTTCATCATATGAAATATTCATAAGTTTAAAATCTACTATCATTTTTGCAACATCTTTATGCATTTGTTCTTGTAGCTCTTCGTAGTTCATACCTACTTTTATTTTTGAGATTATATTTAAAGTAGATTTATCTACTTCTTTTATTAAATCTTTAAATTCATTATGATTTTCTTTAGCAAAGGTTCTAGTAACGTCAGCGTGATAACCATTATATGAAGCTCCTGCATCTAATAAAAAAGATTTTGAATAATAAGACTCTTTTTTATAATCTACATAGTGTAATATTGCACTTGCTTCATCAAATGCTACTATATTTTGATATGGTAGGTCACTATCTGTATAGTCTATTGCACTTAAATAAGCTAAATGAGTTTGAAGTTCAGATTTACCTTCAAAAAAAGCATTTTGTGCAGCTATATGTGCTATAGATGCAATTTTATTAGCTTTTCTCATACATGAAATCTCATATTCACTTTTGAAACTTCTACTAAAATGAATGTAGTTGATAACTTTTAAATCATTTAATGACTTAAATCCAAATTCTTCAAATTTTTTAATTTCTTCACCTAAAAAACATGTTTTTTGTAAATTTGAAGGAAGAATCTTTTTTATATCTTCTAACTTACTATAATAAGATATCTCAAAAAATTCAGTCCATTCACCTTCTATTGGCCTTGGTTGAGAATCCCAATAATCAACTTTTTGAAATAGAACTAATTTAGGCTTTTCTCCAATTTTATAAATAATAAAAGAGTGAGGGTTATTTAAAATAGGTGCAAAATATTTAAAGTTTGTATAAACCTTGTATGGGTATTTATTGTCATCTAAGTATATTGTTTTAGCTTCACCAGAATATATAATTGTTTGTTCGTACTCATATTTTTGCATTAACTTATCAAAAGTATTTAATACTTTCGATAAATGTTCTTGATATAATTCTCTCATCTTCTCTCTCTTATATAGTGGGAATAGCACTTAATAATTTTCTTGTATAGTCTGCTTTAGGAGAAGCAAAAAGTTCATCAACTGTTGAAAGTTCTACCACATCTCCAAAATACATAACCATTATTCTATCAGAGATATGTTCAACTACTGAAAGGTCATGTGATATAAATACGTAAGTTAAATTAAACTCATCTTGTAAGTCTAATAATAAGTTTAAAACTTGCGCTTGTATAGATACGTCAAGTGCAGAAACAGGTTCATCACAAACAATAACTTCAGGATTTAAGACTAATGCACGTGCAATTCCAATTCTTTGTCTTTGCCCACCTGAAAATTGATGAGGATATCTATCATACCAATCCTCTCTTAGACCAACTCTTTCCATTATTTTATAAACTTTTTCTTCAATCTCTTTTTGTGACATATTAGTATTAAGAAGTAAAGGCTCAGCAATTATTTGACCAACTGTCCACCTAGGATTTAAAGATGAATAGGGATCTTGAAAAATAATTTGTACTTTTTTTCTATACTCTTTCCACTCTTCAGAACTAAATTTAGAAATATCTTTTCCTTTGAAGAAAATTTTACCTGCAGTTGGTTCTTCTATATTTAAAAGCATTTTAGCAGTTGTAGATTTTCCGCAACCACTTTCTCCAACAATAGAGTAAGTTTCTCCATGATTTACTTCAAAGTTTATTTTATTTACTGCATTTATAACTTGAGGATCTTTAAATAGACCTCTAGAAATAGTATATGTTTTTTCTAAATCTATGATTTCAAATATTGTTTCTTCTTTACTCATCTAATTTCCTTTGGAAAACTTAAGTAATCTACGTTTTCATCTACTGTATCTAATCTTGATTTTCTTTTTACTTTTCCTGGTACTGGAATAGAATTTAATAAAGCTTTTGTATAAGGGTGTTTTGGATTATCAAATAACTCTTTAACACTAGCTTGTTCTACTACATGACCTCTATACATTACAATTACTTCATCTGCCATTTGTGCAACAACAGCCAAGTCATGAGTAATAAATAAAATAGAAGTACCTTTTTTCTTCTTTAATTCATTCATAAGTTCTAAAACTTGTGCTTGAATAGTAACGTCAAGTGCAGTAGTAGGTTCATCAGCGATTAAAAGTTTAGGCTCACAAGCCATCGCCATAGCAATCATAACTCTTTGTCTTTGTCCCCCACTAAGCTTAAAAGGATACTCATTATATTTATCTTCTGGAAGAGGTATTCCCACAAGTTCAAAAAGATCAATCACTTTTTTTCTTCTTTGTTCTTTATTTAACTCTTTTTGATGAAGCTTTAAAACTTCATCTATTTGAAAACCTACAGTATATGAAGGATTTAAAGAAGTCATAGGTTCTTGAAAAATCATTGCTATATCTTTTCCCCTAATATCTCTCATTTGAGAATTATTATATTTTAATAAATCATTTCCTTCAAATAAAATTTCACCTTCTGTTATCTTCCCTGGTTCTTCAACTAGCCCCATAATAGAAAGTGATGTAATAGATTTCCCACTACCACTTTCACCAACAATACACAAGGTTTTTCCCTCTTCAATATGAAAGTTAGTTTTATTTACAGCTGTTATAGTACTCTTTTCTGAAAAGAATTCAGTTTTTAAATTTTTAACTTCTAATAACATTATCTATCCTTCATTTTTGGATCAAGTGCATCCATTAATCCATCACCTACAAGATTAAATCCCATAACAGTTAAAAATATTGCTAAACCTGGATATATAATCATCCAAGAAGCAGTTGTAATAAATTGTAATGAATCAGATAACATTGCTCCCCATTCAGGAGTAGGCGCTTGAGCTCCTAGCCCTAAAAATGAAAGTCCAGCAGCTTCAAGAACAGCTGAGGCAAATCCCATTGTTGCTTGAACAATTATAGGAGTTGTACAGTTTGGTAATATAACTTTTGTAATTAGTCTAAAAGAACCTGAACCATTAATTCTACTTGCAGTTACATACTCTTTCTCTTTTTCAGCTAAAACCGAACCTCTTACAATTCTAGCAAATGCTGGAATTCCTACAATTCCTATTGCAATCATTGCATTCATTAAATCAGGTCCTAAAATAGAAACAATAACAATAGCAAGTAAAATTGCAGGTATTGATAACATAATATCAACTATTCTCATAATTATAATATCAACTTTACCGCCAAAATAACCAGCAGTTGCACCCATTAATAAACCAAAGAATAAAGAAATACCTACTGATATAATTCCAATCATTAGTGAAATTCTAGCTCCATAAATTATTCTTGATAATAAATCTCTTCCAAAATCATCTGTTCCAAGGATATGTGCCATACTACCACCTTGTGTCCAAGCAGGAGATAGTAATCTATTATCTAAATTTTGAATTAAAGGATCATATGGAGATAACAGTGGGGCAAAAATACCACATGTTATTAATATCATTACAATAATTAATCCAACTAAAGCAGATTTATTTTTTTTAAATTGTTTGAAAAACTCTAATACTTTATTTTCTTCATTCATTATGATAGCCTTATTCTTGGATTTACTACTGCATAAAGTACGTCAACAATTAAATTTACAAGAACGAACATTGATGCAATAATTAATGTTGTAGATTGCACAATTGGAAAATCTCTTTGATTTACCGCATTGATTAACCATTTACCAATACCAGGCCATGAGAATGTCATCTCCGTTAATACGGCACCAGCAAAAAGAGTCCCTACCATAAGACCAATAACTGTTAAAACAGGTAATAAAGCATTTTTTAAAGCATGTCTTAAAATAACTTGCATTTTAGTACATCCTTTTGCTTTCGCTGTTCTAATATACTCTTCTTTTAATACTTCAATCATAGAAGCACGTGTCATTCTAGCAATAATTGCCATTGGAATAGTCCCAAGCGCAATTGCTGGTAATATAAGATGTTTAAATGCATCCCAAAAAGCTTCAGTATCATCCATTAATAATGAATCTATTAAAAATAGTCCAGTTACTTCATCAATATCAAACTCATATCCAAGTCGTCCTGAAACTGGAAGCCATGCAAGTTCAACTGAGAAAAAGTATATTAACATTAAACCTAACCAGAATACTGGCATAGAAACACCTGCAAGTGCAGTTGACATAGCAGTATAGTCAAATATTGAGTATCTTTTAACAGCAGAAATAATACCTGCAAAAAGTCCAGCAATTACAGCAAAAAACATTGCAAATAAAGCTAACTCTACAGTTGCAGGAAATCTTTCCATAAACTCATCAATAACAGGTTCCCCAGAAATAGTAGATATTCCAAAGTCACCTTGTATTGCACCAGTAACAAACATAATATATTGATCTAATAGTGGTTTATTTAAACCCATCTGCTCTCGTAAAGCTTCAACACTCTCTTTACTAGCATGTTCTCCTAACATAACTAATGCAGGATCTCCAGGCGCTAGATGAACCATAGAAAAAACCAATAACGAAACTCCAAGTAGAGTTGGTATAGCCCATAGTAATCTTTTTATTATATAACTTAACATCAATCTCCTATCTGAAAACAGTTCTAAAAATTAGATTTAATCTTTAGAGCTACTCTTTTTTAGACAAAAAAATAAGCAGAAGTTACCTTCTGCTTATTAAATTTAGAATTTATTTTTTTAACCAAACTTCTTTAAATCTTCTTTTCCCTACAGGGTCAAGTTTAAATACGTTTACTTTTTCTAACATTGGTTGAACAACAATTGAATGTGCAACAGGTTTCCAAGGTGCTTCCTCTGCAAAAATAGCTTGTGCTTTTTCATATAAAGCAGTTCTTTTTGTAACATCAGTAATCTCTTTAGCCTGATCAACTAATGCAGTAAACTCTTCATTTTTCCAGAATGATCTGTTTTGTGCAGGTTTATTCATTGCAGCGTGTTTAGATAATAATACGTTTAAGAAGTTATCTGGATCACCGTTATCACCAGTCCATCCTAATAGTACCATATCATGCTCACCCATTGATGATTTTTTAAGGTATGTACCCCAGTCATAAGAAACAATTTTAACTTTGATTCCTACTTTTGCTAAATCAGCTTGCATAGCTTCCGCAACTTTTCTACCATTTGGATTGTATGGTCTTGCAACAGGCATAGCCCAGATGTTAGTTTCAAATCCATTTTCAAAACCAGCTTCTTTTAATAAAGCTTTTGCTTTTTCAATGTTGTACTCATAACCTTTAAGGTTCTTATCGTATGACCACATTGTTGGTGGAATTGGATTAGTAGCTACTTTTCCTAAACCTTCATAAACAGATTTTACAATTCCTTCCATATTAATTGCATGAGAAATCGCTTGTCTAACTAACTTGTTATCAAAAGGTTTTCTTTCGAAGTTAAATGCTAAATAACCAACATTTAATCCCTCTTGTTTTACAAGTTTGATATTTTTATGAGCTTCAAGTCCAGCAACTTCTGCAGGATTTGGGAAATCCATAATGTGAATAGAACCAGCTTTAAGCTCAGCTGCTCTAACTGCATTATTAGTAATAACTTTGAAGATTAATTTATCAACATAAGGTCTACCATTCCAGTAATTTTTGTTTGCAGAATAGATAATTTTGTCATCTTTAACCCATTTTTTAAATACAAATGGACCAGTTCCAACAGGTTTTTTACCTAAATCACCTTCTTTACCTTTTTTAGCTAATTCACTAGCATAATCATTTGATAAAATCATTGCAAACTCCATTGCTAAATTAGCAATAAAAGGAGCTTCTTTTTTCTTTAATGTAATTTTAACAGTATATTTATCTACAGCAATTATATCTTTAACAATATTTGACATATCCATTGCAGACCAATATTTAAATGCTCCACCAATTTTATTGTAAGGATGCGATTTGTCAAATTGTCTTTTCAATGAGAAAACAACATCAGCAGATGTGAATTCAGATTTTGTCTTAAAGTATTTTGTTTTAGAAAAATATACACCTTGTCTTAATTTAAATGTATACTCTAATCCGTCATTAGAAACTTCCCAAGAAGTTGCAAGTGCAGGTTCAATCTCAGTACTACCATACTTAAATTGTACTAAGTTGTCATAAACAGCTGAAGCAGCATAAAAGCTCTCTCCATCAGTTGCATGACTTGGGTCCATTGAAGTTGAATCTCCACTTCGTCCAAATACTAACGTTCCACCAACGTCTGGTGTTTGAGCAAATGCAATAGATGATAAAAATACAAACATTGCAAGAATTAATTTTTTCATTTTTTCTCCTTAAATTGTAATTATAATAAAAGTTTATCAATATAAAGTAGGCAAAAAGTGAGTTTTATAAAAGTATTGTAATGAATACTCTTTTCAATTTAAAAATGGTACAATTATTTATGTTTAGTGAAAAGAATATTCCAAAATTAATTGTATTAACACCTATAATAGCTATATTATTAATTACAGCTTTTAGTATTTATTTTTTTGTATTTACTCAAAATAACTATTTTAAAGATGAAAGTAATAGGCTTGAAATAAATTTTAAGAAGCAACAAAAAGATTTAATTAGAAATGAGATTGATACTATTATATCATATATAACGCAGCAAGAGCAGATTTATAGTAATAATGCTATAGAACAAGTTATAAATAGAACATATGTCTTAAGTACTAGGTTGAATCAACTATACAATGATTTAGATGCAAGTGTAAATAAAAATAAGCAATTAGATATTCTAAAAAACTTTATTAATTCAAAATTGTCTGAAGACAATTATTTTTTTGCATATGATGTAAATTCAAAATTGATTATACAACCTAGTAATAAAGATATTTTAGACGAGTTTAAGCAAGACAATAAGTTTTTTGAAAACTATCTTTTTTCTGAAGAAGGTAAACTTATATCATTTGAACAAACTGATAAAATAGTATATATTAAATATCTTCCTAAATTAAATTGGATTATTGGAAATATTGAAGATATACAAAAAGAAATAAATTTTATTAAAAAAGCTTCTTTATTACATATATCAAATATAAGATTTAGTAAAAATAAACATATATGGATATATGATTCAAATCATAAACTTCTTACAAAAAAATTCAAGGATATTGAAAAAAAAGTATTATTAACTAATAACAATAAAATAGTAATAAAAGATCATGTTTCTAAGGCTTTAGATAGCAATGAAGGTATATTTATTAATTATAAATGGAATAAAGATAATAGTGATGAACTTTTCAATAAAATAGCTTATGCTAGACATTTTGAAAAATGGGATTGGGTTATTGTAACTGGGTTATATATTGATGATATACAAAAATCAATTTCCAAAAATAAAAAACTTTTAGAAGAAAGAATACAAAAGTATATAAAATATCTGATTATAATATCTATTATAGTTATGATTATTGTAGCTTCATTATCAATGATAATTTCAAATAGAATATCTGACGCATTTTTGGATTATCAATTTAGTGTAAAAAGAAAAGAAAGAAAACTAGAGATTTTAAATAAAAATTTATTAAATAAAGTAAAGCTTGGTATTAAAGAAGTTAGAGAAAAAGATAGAGCAATGTTACATCAATCAAGACTAGCTGGTCTTGGGACTATGTTATCAATGATTGCACATCAATGGAGACAACCCTTAACAGAAGTTTCAGGTATTTTAATGGAGCTTGAAACTGCTACAAAATTTAAAAAACTAAATGATAACTTGATTTTAGACTGTGTTAAAGATGGAGACAAGCTAATAAATTATATGTCAAATACAATAGATGATTTTAGAAACTTTTTTAAACCTAGTAAGAAAAAAGAAAATTTCTCTGTAATAGATGCTTGTAAAAATTCTTTATCTATAGTTGAGCCTACGTTAAAGGATTTTGGAATAAAAGTTAATAAAAATTTTGAAGATGATAGTATAATATGCGGATATCCTAGAGAATTTTCTCAAGTTATTTTAAACATAATGTTAAACTGTAAAGACGCTTTTGTAGATAGAAGTACTAAAAATCCAAAAATAAATTTTAGAATTTCTATGTTAGAAAATAAAGTAAAAATAATTATTAAAGATAATGCTGGCGGAATAGAATCTGATAAATTAAATAAAGTTTTTGAACCATATTTCACAACTAAAAGTGATTCAAAAGGAACAGGACTTGGATTATATATGTCAAAAATGATTATAGAGAAGAATATGAACGGGAAACTAAATGTTAAGAATCATATAGATGGTGTGATTTTTGAAATCATTTTATAAAGGTAATAGATGAATGAATCACTCCTAAAACAAATAAAAGAGTTTTCAATTTTATGTGTTGAAGATGAAGATGGAATTAGAAAAAGATTGATCAATACTTTAGAATATTATTTTGATGATATTTATGAAGCAAATTGTGGTAATGACGGTTATGATATGTATTTGTTACATAACCCAACAATAGTAATATCAGATATTCAAATGAATAATGGCGATGGTATAAGTTTAGTAAAAAAAATTAGAGAAAATGATATTAACACAAAGATTGTAATGTTGACAGCTTTTAGTAATGAAGAGTATTTACTTGATTTAATAAATTTAAATATCAACCATTATATTCTGAAACCTTTAAACTCAGAAAGACTACAAGAAGCAATTTTAAAATGTCTTGATGATAAATTAAATATGTTATTAAATTTAGGTAGTGATATATATCTTGATACAGCAAATCGTGAGATCTCTTATAAAAATGAAATTATAAAAATTAGAAAAAGAGAAAAAGAGTTTTTACAACTTTTATACGATAATAAAAATTCTTGTGTTACAAGCTACACACAAATTGAAGAGCACATTTGGGAAGATAGATTTATGAGTACATCTGCACTTAAAACTTTTATAAAAGAGATTAGAAGAAAACTTCCTGAGGATATTATTGTTAATGTTCCTCAAGAAGGATATAAGTTAATTTGATTTTACAAAGTGATTATAACTTCTGTTTCATCTTTTGTATTAAAAGTTATATCACCTTTTAATTCATTTTTTAGTTTCATAATCAAAACCAATTCCATTGTCTTTTATCTTAAAATATTGTTTTCCATTCTCTTCATTTAAACAAGAAGTATATTTCCTTTTATGCTTTATATATGATATAATATGAAGTATAATTCATATAAAGGAATATTTTGAAGTTAAAAGAACTAGGTATTCAGATAAAAAAGCTTCGTAAAGAGAAAAGTTGGTCACAAGATAAGCTTGAAGAGTATTCTTCGATAACAAAAAGAACAATATCCAAAATAGAAAATGGTTTTATAGATGAAGTAGGTATAAAAAAAGTCGATATGATTTTAGATTTATTAGGCTATGAAATATCAATAAGACCTAAAAATAGACCTAAAACACTAGAAGAGTTACAAGATGAAAAACAGTAATTTAGATGTATTTATTAATAAAAAACTTGCTGGTAAACTAAGTTTTGAAAATGAACAGTTTGTATATACATATTCAAATAGTGAAGATATAGTTTCTCTTACAATGCCTATACGAAATGCAAGTTGGAATAGCAAAAAGCTTCATCCAGTATTTCAAATGAACTTACCAGAAGGTGCATTAAAAGAAGCTATCAAAAGTCATTTTTCAAAAATAGAGCATATGGATGAATTAGGTTTTTTAAAACTTATTGGTCCATATATGTTAGGAAGATTAAAGTATGAAAAGCTAGTATCTCTCAAAGAAAAGTTAAGTTTAGAAGAGATTTTAAATAACCCAAGTGAGAATCTATTTGATGAGCTTATGAAAAAGTTTGCTATACACTCAGGAATTTCAGGGGTTCAGCCAAAACTATTATTAAGTGCACACAATAAAACATCTATGAAGTTCGAACACTATATTGTAAAATCTTGGACAAAGGAATACCCAAACTTAGCACTAAATGAATATTTTTGTATGAAAGCTATAAAAAATGCAAATCTTGAAACACCAAATTTTCACTTATCAAATGACTTTTCTATGTTTATTATGGAACGCTTTGATGTAAAAAATGATGAAACTTATCTAGGTTTTGAAGATATGTGTGTTTTAACAGCACGTGGAACTGACGAAAAATATAATGGAAGTTATGAAGAAATATCAAGAGTTATAAAAGATATCATCCCTCCTCAAAATAGAAAAAACTCTTTAAAAATCTTATTTAAAGCAGTTGTTATGAATCATTTATTAAAAAATGGTGATGGACATCTAAAAAACTATGGGATTTTATATGATAATGATTTTGAAGATGCAAGGCTAACTCCAATATATGATGTAGTAACCACAACTATTTATCTAAAAAATGATATCCCTGCATTAAGACTAGGGGATGGAAAACTTTGGTGGAAAGAAAAAACTTATAAAACCTTTGCAAAACAAAGTTGTAATCTTTCAAATAAAGAGTATACAGAAATTTTAAGTGAGTGTTATAACGCAATATCAAAAACAAAAATAGAAATAGATGATTTTATATGTGATAAAAAAGTGGATTTAATTTTTTTACAAACTTTAAAAAACTGTTGGCAAGATAAAATTCAATAAAATGTAACACCAAATGAGACACTTTTTTGATATAATTTGTAAAATTATAAAAAGAGGAGTGTTTTTATGTTTAAAATTATGGGTATATTTTTAGTGAGTTTACTGTTACTTACTGGATGTGGTGGAGGAGGAGGCGAAGGCTCAGGTTCAACTACTGAAACTACAAAAACTGCTTATTTTATTGATTCTGCTGTTAAAGGTTTGACTTATATAACTGAATCAAAAACAGGTAATAATACCACAGGTGATGGTGGATCATTTGAGTATTCATCAAATGATAAAACAATTACTTTTAAAGTAGGCAATATTACTTTAGGTACTATGAATGTATCTAATGTAAATAGTGATAAAAGAATTTTTGTACAAGATTTAGTAGGTGTTGATAGAACAGATACTACAAATAGCACTGTCTTAGGTGTAGCAAAACTTTTACAAACCTTAGATTCAGATTCAACAACAGATGAAATAGAAATTTTAGCTGAGGATTTAAATAAGTTTGATGATTCTTCAGGGTCGATTGAAGATATAGATGTAGCTCAAATTTTAAGCGATAAAGGTTTTCCTTCAATAACAAATGATGATGTAAAAAGACATATGAAAAATTCATTAAAATATTATGAGATTACTGAAGATAATGAATCTCCAGAACTACAAACAAGCTCTATAAGTAATGGAACAATAGATGTATTAATAGATTCAGATATAGTGCTGACATTTAGTGATGATTTAAGAAAAAACCTTATAAATAATTCAAATATACAATTGAAAGATTCAGACAATAATTCAATACCTTTTTCAATTGAACATTATTTTAATATTTTAACAATAAACCCTACAGATAATCTATCACATTCAAAAGAGTATATCTTAACTGTAAAAGTAGATTTACAAGATTATGGTAAAAATCCTTTAACAAATGAAAGTAATAATGTAGATACTGTAATATCATTTACTACAAAAACTGCAGATACAACAGCACCAGTTTTAAACTCAACAACGCAAACATATACAACAACAGTTGGAACATCTTTAACACTTCAAACAGTAACAGCAAATGATACAGTATATGGAGACATAACAGTAGTACAAAGTGGAGATACACCTGATTTTGATACAGCAGGAACATATAATGTAATTTATACTGCAACTGATAATGAAGGAAACTCTGCATCTATAACTCATACCTATGATGTAATAGCAAAAGTTATTGTTTTAAAAACAGGACAAACCATTTCATATGTTGATTATGATGATGGGCATTACCAAAAAGGTGAGGATAGAAGTTATACGAGAGGAAGTGAGATAGTTATTGACCAAACTACATCTTTACAGTGGCAAGATGATGCAGATGCAAAAAATATTACAAAAACTTGGGAAGAGGCTAAAACATATTGTGAAGATAAGAGTTTAGGAGGATTTACTGATT
>JAAETO010000386.1 GCA_024228275.1 Arcobacter sp. | reverse complement strand
GTGCTCCAGATAGTAGGTACAACAATACCGAATAGAACTGGCTCGTGGATTGCTGGTTGGTGGATCCAAACGGATCTATGAGGACCGCCGTGGATCAACTATGGACAAAGCTATAGTCCGCAAGCTAGAAAAACGGTGCCTTTCCTTTTTCAGATATCTAAATCGGGCAAAAGTGTGTTTGTTTGTTTGTTTGTCTGTCCGCCATATACTCGCTCAATTCTTAACCGATCGAGCTCGGAGTGGTACCGATCGATTCAGAATTTTCCCGGGGAATGTCCCGAACAAAAAAATTTTTGAAAAAGTGATCATGTGGTAGCGTGATTTAGTGATTGCCGACCAAAAAAAAAAGATCGCGCTCGGAGTGGTACCAATCGATTCAGAATTTCCTGGAGAAATAGACAAAAAAAATTTTGAAAAAAAAATCATGTTAGCTCTTCCTGTAATTGTCAGGTCCACGGTTCCACGTGAGTCCACAGTGGATTCACAGTGGACTCATGGTGGACTCACGTGGACTCACAT
>JAAETO010000385.1 GCA_024228275.1 Arcobacter sp. | reverse complement strand
TTTAGGTCCATCTAAACCATAGCTTTTGCTTAATACAAATACTTCATTAGAAGTTAAATGTTTTTCTAATAAACTCATTAGATAAGCATTTAATAAAACCTCATTATAAGGATCTGATTTATCAGGTATTTGATAAGCCATATTTTCATCTTGATCTGGTTTAGCATCAATTGATAAAAATATAGAATTAAAAAACATCCTCACCATTTTCTCATCTTTACCTTTCCTCATTTCATTAATTTTGTGTTCAGGTATACGCATGGTCCCTCTATTTCTATCTATTTCTCTTCTAATCCCTCCTCTAATGCGTTTTGCTAAAAAAGATTTTAATGTTTTTTCAATATCTTCAGATTCAATTAATTTCTGTCTATCAATCTTGTCTACAGCTTTGCATAATTGCAAACTACCTTCTTGTATTATATCCATGATAGACATAACGCCTGAAGCTTCTTGAGATGTTGCGAATTTTCTTCCTATATTTTCTACTAAAGGAAGAAAGATTATTTTTAATTCTTTAGAAGTATAATCTATAAATCTTTTAGTATTTACATTTTTGATAGATATTTTAACATCGTCTTTATACCTAATATAATTTTTAACATTGTATTTTTTCATATGTTTTTATTAAGCATTTCTTTTTCTTGTTTTAATTCTTCACACATACTTCTATAAATAGTACGTGGTGTACAATTACATAATTTAGCTATTTTAGCTATAGTAATTTTTTCTTTTCTTTCATTCAAGAATAACATCATGTCATATAAATCATTATCTGTTACCTTTCTAGATCTTCCTGCTAAACTACCAACAATCTTTAACTTATCATCTATTGATAGTCCTGAATTAGGATGAAATATTATTTTTCTTAATCTATTCTTTGGCGGTTTATCTAAATCTTGTAAAGTAACATGTCTAACTATATCAGTTAAATGATCATCAGGTATATTAAAAGTAACAAATCCATTAGGTTTATGAGTTATAACTTTAGCTAATTCTTCAAATTGATCTTGATCAATCTCAGGGTTTAAATACCATATAACATATAAATGCCATTTTAAGGATCTATAAGTATTTATTTTAGCATTACTTTTAAATAGATCATAACATGTATATATTCCATCTTCAAAATACCATCCCCATTTATGGGTTTTAGGAGTATCTGGAGTTGTTCTATATATTATTCTTTTGTTATTTAAATATTTTAAGTTTCTGTCGTATGACATTAGCCTATTACTTATTATTATTAGTCCTATTGTCACACAGTGTAGCGTAATAAATTTCGCCTTCTGTGTAGTATTGTTGTATTAATTCTTGAAAATCTCTTTTTGTTTTACCCATTTAGTGTGGTTTTAAAATTTGTAAATATTTATTATACTTTATGTATAGTTTTCTATTAGTTTGATCAACTGTTCCGTATACAGTCGCTTGTCTACATATCTTATTCCTAAGTTCATTGCATCTAAGTTCCACATATTTTACATGTTCTCTATACTTTATGTATTTTCTTAGTTCTTCCATACCTACGAAAGCCCATACCGTTTCTGGCATGAGCTTGTTTTTATTCGTA
>JAAETO010000384.1 GCA_024228275.1 Arcobacter sp. | reverse complement strand
CATACAACGATATATAACAATGAGACCAAAAATGGAGGCTAGTAAAGATCTTAAAAAAATAGTTTCAAGATTAACTCATACAACAGAAAAAAACTTAAATCAAAAACTTGATGAATGGTGTGAAATATATAAAGATTTTTTGATGAAAAAAGCGTATCATCTACAACTGGAGAACTTAATTATACTCACCCAAGAATTAGAGCTGCATACAGAAGTTTAAAAACAAATTTGCCTGATCTTTTTACATATAAAAATCATAAAAAACTAAATATTCAAAATACAACTAATGAACTTGACTCTCACATGAAAAATATGATTAGTTTACATCGTGGATTGAGCAAAAGTTTGAAGCTAAATTTAGTTGATTACTATCTAGTGAATTATAAGAAAAAATAGAAAATTATGCACCCATTTTTTTAATTAAGTCAAAATTTTAAAGATTCTAAAATTGTAGGATTAAGAAATAATACCAATAATATAGAAGGTTGTTCTTTATTAAAGAAAGGTTTTAAAGGATATGCACATTCACTCTCTAATATTAATATTTTAGATGATATTATTAAAAGTGTCTCAGATGGAAATATTTGGATTTATCCAGAATTAATGCAATTTTTAATATCGTCTGTTCCATTAAAAGAAACTAAAAAAAATGAACTATTAGATTCTCTAACTATTAAGGAATTAGAAGTTTTAGAATTAGTATCGCAAGGTTTAAATAATTCAGATATTGCCAATATCTTATCTCTTTCCAAGGTATCAATTAAAAAATATATTAGTTCATTGTTTAAAAAACTTGATCAAAAAGATAGACTTTCTTTAGCTTTGTTTTGTAAAAACTATAATAGTTACAATTAGATAAATTTATTTAAGTTTATTTAGTTTTAAGAAGTTAGTTGCTCTTTCATGTCCTAAAGCTTCAGCTTTCTTCATCCATATCCTAGATTCTATTTCATCTTTTTTAATACCATATCCATTAAAATAAAAAAAACCTACATAATACATAGCCTTTGCATTATCTTTTTTAGCAGATTTAAGATATAAGTTAAAAGCTTTTTTATAATTTATATCTGCAATATTACCTTCTCTATAAATATCAGCTAATTTAATTAAAGCAGTACTATTTCCACTAATTGAAGATTTTTCTAACCAATATACAGCTTTTTCGTAATCTTTATTTACAAAATCACCCGTTAAATACATTAATGCAATATTCAATTGTGCTACATGATTATTCTCATCAGCAGCTTTTTTATACCAAAAAAATGATTTTCTTAAATCTTTTTTTGTTCCTTTTCCAAAATAATACATGGAAGCTAAATTATTAAAAGCAATAATCACACCTTGATTAGATGCTTTTTTATACCAAAAAAAGGCTTCTTCTAATTCACTTTTTTTAGTACTTTTTTCATATAACATTCCAAGATTTAATTGAGCTAAAGCGTGACCTTGTAAAGCAGCTTTTTTATACCACAATTTAGCTTTTTTTTTGTCTTTTTTAATAAAATCTCCCATATAGTACATGTGAGCTAAATTATTTTGAGCAAGCTTATTACCATTATTAGCAGATTGTTCATACCAAAAGAAAGCTAATTCTTTATTTATAGTTGTTCCTAAGCCTTTATAATTCATTAATCCTAAATTATATTGAGCTTTATCATTATCATTTAAAGCTAACTGAATAAATTGACTAAGAGCTAATTCATAATTCTTATTTTTTAGATTAAGATATGCCTCATCAAAAGATTCAGAAAATAAGTTTATAGAAATAAATATAAATATAAATATATTTTTAAACATAATATAACCTTACTGACTTATAGTTTCATCATCTTTTATTATATCATTTTCTATTATATTAACTTTTGTCTTTTCTTTTATAATTTTTTTCTTTAACAAATTATTATCAATTTTATCATCATTGTCAGTATCTAAATTTTTATCAACTTCATCTAATAAATTATCTTCATTGTTTTTATCCAAAGTATTTTTAATATTTTCATTAACTTTTTTATTAAGTGCATCTATCTCTTTATCAAAAACCTTATCACTATCATTTCTTTCAAATACAATTGAATCATCTTTTTTATCTAATATATCTTCTTTTTTATCATTTAAAAACAATGAAATGTCTTCATTTAATATATCAGCTTCATCTTCCTCATTTTTCTCAATATTTTGTCTGTCCGAAATTAATATATTTTCTACAATATCTTCTTCTTTTACTTTATTATAGTCAAATAACCAAGAACAAAATAAATTATCAAATAGTTCTAAATGTTTAAAACAAGTATCCCATTTATCATTTAATCCTAAGAAATACTCCATTCTTTCAAAAAATATATTATGTAAATCTTTTTCTAAATATTCAATGTCATCTTCATCAAAATTATTTATACTATAAATTTCTAATTTTACATTTGATTTATTATTTACTTCATTAACTGTTATAACCCAATAATCTTCTAGTGTACTTGGGAAAAAAATATAATTACTAATTCTAGTTCTAGAAACTATTAATTTATTTCTATAAGATTCAATTCTGAATTCTTTTCCTCCATAAGTAAGTATGTTATCTTTTTTAGATTTATCTTTAAACTTATTACCACCCATAAAAAAAACTTTTTTCGCCGCTTCTAAAATAGCATCCTTAGATATACCTATATACTCTTTTTGAGTTAAGCTATTATCTTTTAAGTTCTCATCTAAACTTATTATTTTATTAGTACATCCTGTAAACATAATCATCATTATAATACATAAAAATATATATTTAAACATCATTTATCCTATTATTTGCTTGTTGCATAAGCACCAAGTCTTTCTAAAAATTGATAGTCTTTATCAAGTTTAACACTATCAGTAATAACTTTTATATCATGTAATTCACCAAAAATTAATACATTTTTTACTTTATGTTTTTTAGAAACATCATTTACAAAATTATCTGTATAATCTTGGCTAAGTCTAATATAATTTAAGTTTATATTTTCTAATTGTTCTAGTTCATAATCTTCAGTTTTATAACGTTTAAGAATAATTTTTGCTCCTAAATCGTTTATAGTTTTAACAAATTTTATAAAACTTTTTTTATGTAAATAAGCTGTATATGAAGTAATACTAAATACAATTTGAGTTTTTATTGATTGATTTTTATTTAATGTTTCATCAATCCATTTAATAAAACTATCATTTTCAATTGTAAACATTGATAAATTAATTGCTATTTCATATTCAATATTATTTTGTTTGATAAAGTTAATTACTTTCATTATTACAATTTTATCAAATTTATCTACTAAATCTAATTTTTCTGCAATTGATACAAAAGAACCAATTGAAAGTTTTTCATTATTATGATCATATAATTGAGGTGAAACTTCAGTCAGGACTAATTTCTCTGGCTCATCAAAAAGAAAGGTATCTAATATATATCTTAAATCAAAATCAGCTTTTTCAATAATTTCTATTACATTATTGTCTATTAAATCGTAATTCTTTTGAATTTCTGAATACTCTTTTATATAATAAGTGTTTATACCTATTTCTTTTGAAGTTTTATAAGATTCTTCTGCATCAATAATGGTATTATCTAAACTTCCAAATATATCAAAAACTGTACCACCAATTTGTATAATATTTTCAGGCGTATCATAAATATCAGGAATAACATCAAGTATTTCCTCAATGATATTTTCACACATTTCTTTTGATTTTTCTAAACTAGTTTTTTTAGCAATAATTGCAAACTCCGAACCATAAAATCTATATAGCTTCATATCAGTTTTACTAAAATTAAAAATTACATTTTTAACAATATTTGCATAACTTTCAATAAAATTATTAATATATCCAGTATCATGCTCTTTACTAATTTCAGAAAGACAATTTAACTTAATTATAAACACGTAACCTTCAGTACGTGTAATAAACATACTTTTAATATCAAAATCAAAAATTGATTTATTAGGTAATCCTGTTAAAGAATCAGTTGATTCTTTTAATTTTAAATTCTCTTTATTCAGGTTTAATTCATTTTTTAAACTTACTATTTTAGTTGATATTTTTGTCATTTTTTTAGTTAATTCTTTAATTTCTATAGTACCCTCAAATTTATGTATATCTAATACTCTAAATTTATCTTCTAAGATATTTGCTAAATATTTATTTGCATAACCAATTGGAACAGACACATACTTTTTAAATAAGTATTTATGATAAAAAACAAGCACAAAAAATACTGGAATAAATAAAATTAAATTAAATATGATTAATTTAATTAAAAAAGATTTTATAATCTCTTTTAAATTATTATTGTTAAATATATAAATAACATTTGAGACAACAATTTTATCAACTTTTAAATCATAAATAACTGTTGAAGTATCTATATTTATAAAAGAGTCTAAAATACTTGGTTTAGATTTATTTAAATTATTTTCTAATTTAATATTAGAAAAATCTAGTTTTGCAATAATGTTTTTTAAAGCACCTTTTTTATAAACTTGGTATCTAATATTTATTGGAACATTCTTATCAAATTCATCTGAAGGAATAAATTCATAAAAAAAAGTTTTTGGAATTTTATTTATATATCCATATTTAGCATCTATAACAACTTCAACTATATCCCATGATTTATCATTAAAAGTATTATTAGAGTTAAATAAAGTATTATTATTAAATATATATCTTTTATTATCAATTTTAATTGACTCAAAAATATTAGTATCAATGAGCTTTTTTAAATCTTTTTTAATTAGATCATTTTTATAGTTTAATACATAATTATCTAATTTTGCATTTAAATACTCTATATTAAGCTTATACGAATTTGCACTGTTTTTAACAATGTAATTTTTATAAGAGTTAAAAAACAAATAAGAGCTAATAAAAAAAACTAACAAAATAAATAGTGTAAGTAATATACTATTTAACTTGTTATTATTAGTGAATTTATGTATAATCTTTTTCATAGAGTAAGTTCACTTTTACTAGTATTTTTTATTTTAAATTTTAAATTATTCTTTTTAAAAGATTCTTGTGTTCTAAATATCTTTTGAATAAATGGATTATTTCTTTTTATAGTATCTGATAATTCTTCTATTGAATTTAATGCTTCATCTCTATTCTTATAAATTCCATGCATTACCATTACTTTATTACTATTTGATATTACTAATATTGTATTATCTTCTATCTTATTCTTTTTGACAAAACTTTGTGCTTTTACCATATCGTCAAATGATGCTATATTTTTACTATAAAAACTCTTTGAAGCTTTTATATATCTTTTTTCAAAATCACTTTTAAATTCTATTAAAACTTCTTCTATATTATTTTCATTTACTTCTATTTTTTTTATATTCTTAGTAGGCAAAATATTATTAATATCTTTTTTTATTTTATTTATTTTTTCTTCTATAGTTTTTTTATTAATATCTTTTTTAGTGACTAAAGCTTCTTCTACTTTTTTTACTTCTTCTTTTCAATTATTCTTTTTAAAAGATTCTTGTGTTCTAAATATCTTTTGAATAAATGGATTATTTCTTTTTATAGTATCTGATAATTCATCTATTGAATTTAATGCTTCTTCTCTATTCTTATAAATTCCATGCATTACCATTACTTTATTACTATTTGATATTACTAATATTGTATTATCTTCTATCTTATTCTTTTTAACAAAACTTTTTGCTTCTTCCATATCATCAAATGAAGCAATATTTGTACTATAATGATTCTTTGAAGCTTCAAGATATCTTTGTTCAAAACTACCTTGTGTAGGCTTTTCAACT
>JAAETO010000383.1 GCA_024228275.1 Arcobacter sp. | reverse complement strand
ATCGCCAAATATATCTTTATATTCTAAGGCTACTTCTTTTACTCTATTATAACCCAAAGCACCATATTTAACGTTTCTTTGATTTTGTAAATTTAGATGCCAATTAATTTCACCTTGTAAACAAGCAGAGCTACAGACTAATCCTTCAGAATTATCTCGTAATAGTTTTTTATTAATTCTTGGATAGTAGTAAAAGCCATGCATATATGCTTGAGAACTTAAGAACATTAGGTTCTTATATCCAGTTTGATTTTTAGCATATAAACATAAGTGAAATCTTTGCCTTGTAGTTTTATCATTAATTTCTTCATTATTATGAATATACGCTTCCATACCAATTATTGGTTTGATACCTTGAGCATTCATCGCGTTATAAAAATCTATTGCTCCAAACATATTACCATGATCTGTCATAGCAACAGAGGTCATTCCCATCTCTTTTACTTTTTTTGCAAGTGGTTTAATCTTATTTGCACCATCAAGTAATGAGTATTCTGTGTGTAAATGTAAATGTGTAAATTTAGGAGTTTCTGACATGCTAATTCTTTTATTTTTAATATGCAGATTATAACTAATTGGTCTTTAAAAAGTAGATTATGAAATGAACCAAGTTTTTTTATTTAAGTAAAATATTTACTTGCGTCCTTATATCCTAATTCAAAATTATCTTGTAAGCCTTTAAAGGTAAACATACTTTTTTCCCTAAGTTTATAATTTGTTATGTAGATATTTGTGTGTTGAATAGAATATAAGGCATTGTCAAAACGAGTTTTAAATAACTTCTTTTTAAAAATTTTTAAAGGATTAAATCCCCTTTTTGATTCATTTTTATCTCTTCTAGGCATAACATCTATTGTACAAATTGAATAGTCTTTATTCTGTAAAGGTTTTATTGGAAGATTATCAAAAAAACCTCCATCTATTAAATTATGGCCTTCATAATGAATAGGTTTAAATATTGGTATTAATGCACTTGAAGCAGTACATAATGTAGCAATGTCTCCTTTCTCAAAATAGATAACTTTTTTTGTATTTGTATCATAAGCATTTATAATTACTTTTTTAGGAAGATTTTCAAGTTTTTTAATAGGTAGTAGCTTTTGTATAATAGAATGCTTGTTATCTATTCTTATAAGGCCTTTTTTAAAGTAATTAAATTTTAAAACTTTTTTTATTTCATCACTTTTAAAAATTTCAAGTATTTCTCTTGCTTTTAGACCACTAGCGTGAGCACAAGATATAATTGAACCTATTGAAGTTCCAGAATATGAATGAATTTTAATTTTATTATCTTCAAGATAAGCTAATATTCCAAGATGATAAGTACCTCTTGCTGCCCCTCCACTTAATACTAAGGCCAAATTGTTCGTATCGATTTTTTTATTTTTTTGCATTTTATATAATATTTATAAATTAATTAAAATTCTTTTACTAGTAGAGCATTTTTAATTGCTAAATAAGTTTCTTCGTTAGTAAGTATTTTTACTAACTCCAGAGAAAATTGCATGGCTGTTGCAGGCCCTTGAGAAGTAATTACTTTTTCATCTATTACAACTTTTTGATCATTTGTGTATTTAGAAGAAATAATTTTTTTTTCAAAACTTGGATAGCATGTATATTTTTCATTTAATACATTAGCACACTCTAACACATAAGGGGAAGCACAAATGGCACAAACATATTTATTCTTTTTTTTCATATCAGTTAAAACTTCTTTTAGTAAAGAATTAGTTGATAAGTTTTCGGAATTACTAGCACCGCCTGGAAGTACAATCATATCGTATTCATTTGAATTAATATCTTCTAAAAATAAATCTGCTTTTAAAATAATTCCATTTGCTCCAACAGTTAAGATACTACTTATTGTTGCAATTCTTACATCAATATTGGCTCTTCTTAAGATGTCTATAATCGTAACTGTTTCTATTTCTTCAAATCCATTTGATATGCAAACTAATACCTTAGACATTGCATCTCCTTTTGTAATTTTTGCCATAAAAGCATATTTTATCATAGATTAATGAAATTAAGGAGTATTCCTGTACTTTTGAATGCATCTATTCAAGAATTTATAAGTTGTTTTTAAATAAAATCAATGCAATTATAAAAAGGGGAATTTATGCTTAAAACTTTTGCTAAAACATCACTTGTGATTGCTACAGTATTATTATTTACTGCTTGTTCATCTCGAGAAATGTCTCAATATTCATATAAAGATAGTAATGTTGAAAAAGAAAATCAAAAGGTACAAGTTACAAAACAATTTATTCAAATTGCGCAAGATAGGCAAGCTAATGTAACTAGTCAATCGTCTTTAGAAGCTACAATTAACTCTTTAGCAACTCAAATGATGAGAAATAAAAAGATGAATACTAGAAAACCAGTATTAATAACATCATTTGTTAGATTAGATAACTTTAAAAAGACAACTGAATTTGGAAGAATTGTTAGTGAAAGTATGATTAACGAGTTATCTAATAGAGGATTTAATATTATTGAATACAGAGGACAAATGGCTGTTTCAGTAAATGAGCGTGGTGAATATTTTATTACGAGGAACCCTTATAAGTTAAAAGATGAAATACCTAATACTTATGTAGTTGTTGGAACTTATTCAAGACAATTTGGAAAAGTTATGTTAAATGCAAGAGTTATTGATAATATAACGGGGAAAATAATTTCTAGTTCAAGAGCAACATATATACATAATAGAAGGAATGATTGTATTTTATTTAAAGATTGCAAACCTGCAAGAAAAATTAAAATCATAAAAGAAAAATAAATAAATGAATAATAATTTCATAAGAATATGGAAGTTATTTATAACTACTATATTCTTAATATTTTCATTATCTTCATGTAGTTCAGTCATATCAAAAATTGCTGAACATTCTCCTAGCAATCATAAAAATCTAGTTGGACTTAACAATTTTGATTCTTTGATTGAAGATTTAGTAGATCAATCATATTTAAAGTTACAAAAATATATTGCTATTGATGATGTTATTTTAGTTTCAGATTTTGTTAATTTAGATAAGTTAAAAAATCGTTCAAAACTTGGATTTTTATTATCAGATCATTTAAAAAATGAATTATTAAATAAAGATATTCTTGTAAGAGAAGTTGAATTAAGTGATAATTTTCAATATGGTAAAAGTGGACTTAATCTTTTAACTAGAAATAGAAATGATATAAATAAAAAATTTGTAGATAATTCTAAATATGCAGTTGTTGGTACTTATTCTATTACAAGGGCAAATTTAATTGTTTTTATAAAACTTATAGATATTAGAAATGGAAATATATTAAGCTCTTCTAGTGCTAAAACTTCTATAGATGATGAAATATTAGAACTAGAAGGTTTAAAAGATAAAAAAATGATTATTCGTCAGCCTATAGTTTTATAAAAGTTATAATATATCTTGAATTAAAAATTGCGGACTTACTTGACCTCTAAATTCATTTTTATTTATTGCAACTACTAAATCAATATTATCATCTAATATTTTTCTATCTGCATGAAATCTCAATGCCTCAAAAATAAAGCCATCGTTATTTAATGTCAATTTTAAATGGTTTCTATCTCTTCCAAAAAGTTGAGATTTCAATACTTCTGAATTTGATATCCTAAATATTGGTTTATGATTTTCTAATCCGTATGGTTCAAATTTTTCAATAATACTTAAAAAATCTAAATCTACGCAGGATACATCAAGTTCACCTAAAACATCATGTTCTATATGAAGTTCCTCTTTCTCTACGTTTAATAACTCATTTATTCTAGTTTTAAATTCATCTAAGTTTGAAGATTTTAAAGATAATCCAGCTGCATTTTTATGACCGCCGTATCCTAATAGTAAATCATCTGTTTTATTTATAATTGTATAAAGATTAATATTTGCATTGGCTCTTGCACTACCTTTTGCTATTCCATCTTTAATAGAAAAAATAAATGCAGGTTTTTTGTATGAGTTTGAAAGCTTAGATGCAACAATTCCAATAACTCCTTCATGCCAATCTTCTCCCCATACAATGATTGCATTATCATTACTATTACTTATATTATTCGCTTTTTGAGAAATATCTTCTTGTAATGTTTTTCTATAATTATTTAGATCTTCAAGTATTTGTAAAGTTTCATCAGCTTCAGTCGTTGTTTGTGATAATAAAAATTCTAATGCTAAAGAAGCATCATCCATTCTTCCTGCACTGTTTATTTTAGGAGCTATTGTAAAACCTATATCATCTGATACAAAAAATTCTTTTTGCATAATCTCATTTATTTTTATAAAAGCAGGTCTTTTTGATATTTTTATTTTTTTTAGTCCATGTTTGACCATTGTATAATTAAGCTTTGTCATAGGCATAATATCTGCTATTATAGCTACACATAAAAGATCAAAAAACTCTTGCAAATCAATTTGTAGATTTAATTCTTTTTTTATAGAAGCACACAAATACCAAGCAACTTGAGCTCCGCAAATTTCTTTAAAAGGAAAGTTACAATCTTTTTGTTTTGGATTTATAATAGCAAAAGCTTTAGGTATATCTTCCCCTACTGTATGATGATCTGTTATAATCAAATCAATATTTTTATCTTTTAACTTAATCGCTGAATCTACTGCTGAAATACCGTTATCAACAGTAATTACTAAACCTTCATCAATCATATCTACAATTTTAGGAGAGAGACCATATCCATGTTTAAATCTATTAGGAATTATATATTTTACATTTACATTTAATTTTTTGAAGAAGTCCACAATGATTGTAGTTGAAACAACTCCATCAACATCATAATCTCCAACAATTGTAATTTGTTCATTAGATAATATAGCTTTTTTTATTCTCTTTGTAGCTTTTTCTATATCTTTAAAACTATCTGGACTAGGTATACTAGAAAGACGTGAATATTTATTGTTTTCATGTCTTGCTGATAATATATTAAAAAGTCTTTCTTTAGTAACCTTTGACATTAATTTTGTTTATTTGCTTGTTTTACAAATTCTAAAATTATAGGATTTGGCGTTTCTAAATGTGAAGTAAATTCTGGATGAAATTGAACACCAACAAACCAAGGATGATCTTTTATCTCTACAGCTTCAATTAAACCATTAGATTGTCCAGAAATTATCATTCCTGCCTCTTCTAATCTATCCTTATAAGTAGGATTAGCTTCATATCTATGTCTATGTCTTTCATAATAAATTTCTTCTTTTCCATATGCTTTTTGTAAGTTTGTACCTTTTAATGGTTCAAATGGATATTCTCCTAATCTCATTGTTCCACCCATTGGTGATTTATGAGTTCTTAACTGTTTGTTACCACTTTGGTCCATAAATTCGTCAATTAAATAGATTAATGGATCAGGTGTATTCTCATCAAATTCAACTGAATTAGCATTTTCTAATCCAAGTACATTTCTAGCATATTCAATAACAGATAATTGCATACCTAAACAAATACCTAAATAAGGAATTTTATTTTCTCTTGCATATTGAATAGCTTTTAATTTACCCTCTATCCCTCTATGACCAAATCCACCAGCAACTAAAATAGCATCGGAGTTTCCTATTATTTCATAAGCTCCAACATCTTCAATTCTTTCACTATCACACCAGTGAATATTAACTTTTGTATTTAAATGTGCTCCTGAATGAATCAAAGCTTCAATTAAAGATTTATAAGATTCTTTTAAATCTAAATATTTACCAACAAAGGCAATTGTTACTTCATCTTGAGGAACAAGAATATTTTTTACTAAAGTATCCCATTTATCCATTTTTGGTTTAACTTTTATGTTAAAGTGATCAGATAAAGGATTTAAAATACCTTCTTTTATAAAATGTAAGGGAACTTGATAGATTGATTGAGCATCTCCTGCTTCAATTACTGCATTTCTATCAATATCACAAGATAATGCAAGTTTATCTTTTAAAATTTTAGGTAATTCTCTTTCTGTTCTACAAACTAACATATGAGGTGTAATACCAATTCTTCTTAACTCTTGAACAGAGTGTTGAGTAGGCTTAGTTTTAAGCTCTCCTGCTGCTTTAATATAAGGGATTAGACTAACATGAATATTCATAGTATTAGTTTTTGGAAGTTCATGCCTAATAGCTCTTATTGATTCCATAAAAGGAAGTCCTTCTATATCTCCAACTGTTCCACCAAGTTCAATTATTAAGAACTCATGTTCATCTGCTGCAGCATAAATTCTTTTTTTAATTTCATCAACTACATGAGGGATTACTTGAATTGTTTTTCCTAAGTATCCACCCTCTCTTTCCCTTTTGATTACACTTTGATAAACTTGTCCAGTTGTAAAAGAGTTCTTTGCTGTTAAAGTTGTGTCAATAAACCTTTCATAGTTTCCTAAATCAAGGTCAGTTTCAGCCCCATCTGCTGTAACAAAAACTTCTCCATGTTCTAATGGACTCATTGTTCCAGGATCTACATTTAAATATGGATCAATCTTAAGCATAGATACTTTAAACCCAGATTGTTTTAAAATTGTTGCAACAGATGCAGAAGTAATACCTTTACCAAGTGAGCTTAAAACTCCACCAGTTACAAATATGAATTTAGTCATAATAAAAAACTCCGTAAATAATTATTTAAAATTTATAATAAAATATTTCGCGATTATATCTGCTTTTACGTTAATAAGTATTTAAGTAAAAAGGAGCTGCTATCTCCTTTTTAATTTATTTTTTTAATTTATCAGATCTTGGAAAAATAAAAACAACTTTTCTTTCAACCATTATTCTTTTTGGTTCATCAATTGCATAAGCTCTTATAGTTATTGTAATCGGAGTATCTTTAGTTTCATCATTAACTAAAAGTTTATTTGTTTGTAATACGACAACTTTT
>JAAETO010000382.1 GCA_024228275.1 Arcobacter sp. | reverse complement strand
CTCCCCTCACCCCCCTAGCCCCCCTCTCCCAAGGGGCCCAAGGGGAGAGGGGGGAATAATCCTGGCAATTATGATGGTCAAAATACTATTAATTTCAAAGTAACAATATCTATACTAGAGTTTGGAAATTTTTTAAATAATTTCTTTCATGAATCTAAAAATCAATTTTTCAATTAAAATTAATTTCTTGATAACTGCAATTTGTGTTAAAGTTGAAACTAAGGGTCAGGTGAGAATGGTACTTACTTAAGCAAAGAAAGATAAAAAATATTACAAAATGAAAAATAAATAAATATTACATTTTATTATATTTTTTATATGAAATGCGATATATACACCACCTAATAAGAATATATGTTATTTAGATATTTTTAAGATATATTACGTATAATGTTTGTATATTAAATAGTTATACAAAGGAATTAAATGATAAGTATATTCAAAACACTTACACTAGTGGTTTTAGCTATGTTTATTTCGGGTTGTTCAAAAGGTGCTGTTTTATTTCATGGGAATAGTATTACCCCAAGTGAAACAGTAATTAGAAAAAAAATTGTTCCAGTTAAAGAGGAATATAAAAAACAATTTAGTATAAATCAAGTTCGTATTGATAAAATCATTACTCCTGATTCTAGAATAAGTACCATTCCAGCTTTAGTAGATTCTAATAGTCTAAAAAAAGTCATTACATTAAATTTGAACAATTATGGTTTATATGCTCAAAAAAATCAACAAAAATACAGTATTGATATTAATGCTTCATTTATTCAAATAGATTCTCCAGTAATAAAAAAGACTTCAAATACAGCTAAATTATTTGGTCGTTTTGACAAGCATGAACCATATTATAATTTGAAAAGTTTAATAACATATCATATAACCAATTTTAAATCAAATCAAAAAACATCTTTGACAATAGAAACGATATACAAATCTATTAATTATAATACATTAAAAAGTACAAAGCGAAAAGCAGAAAAAGAAGGTAAATTAAAAGATTTTTATATAAAAGAATATTTTAAACAAGGGTTTCCAAAAAATCTAAAAGCAGGAATTACAGCAACCCATGTATCAAGACGTAAAAAATTTGCATATGAATCTAGTATTAGACTTAATATTATAAAATTTTTACAAAAACTCAATGCCACAGATTTATTAAAATAAAGTAACCGTATAAATTCCGGGGACAGTATACTCAATTGACTAAGTGGTTAAATAGGTATACTGTCCCCGTAAATAACTCCCTAGAGTATGAATCTGTACTTTACTGTAAAAAAATTAATTTTATAAATAATCTATAATATTACAATTTGTAATAAAATATAAATAAATCAAAAAAACTTTATATAATCATAAATCTTATAAAAAGGTTTAGTATGAATAAATTGACAAATGTTAACATATATGTTAACATAAAACAATGAAAGAGATAATTTTCTATAAAACAAAATCAGGTAAATGCCCGATTGAGGATTTTTTAGGGACATTATCTAATAAAGAGATCATGAAAATAACATGGGTTTTACAACTTATAGAAGAATCCCATATTGTATCTACAAAGTTTTATAAAAAACTTGTAAATACTGATGATATTATTGAAGTAAGAGTGCAATATACAAATAATAACTTTAGATTTTTAGGTTTTGAAGATAAGGGTTGTTTAGTCATCTTGACAAATGCTTTTAGAAAAAAAGACCAAAAAACTTCTAAAAAAGAAATTGAATTAGCCCAAAATAGAAAAAAGGAGTACTTAGAATATGAGTGATTTACAAAAATATATAGAAAAAAGAAAGAAGTCAAATAAAGAGTTTGCCGAAAACTTTGATAAAGGTTATGAAGAGTTTAAGATAGGGGAGATGTTAAAACAAGCTAGAGTTGATACTGGTATGACTCAAGAAGAAGTAGCTTCAAAACTTCATACAAAAAAATCAGCAATATCAAGAATAGAAAATCATGCTCAAGATATAAAACTATCTACCTTACAAAATTTTGCAAACATACTTGGAAAAGAATTAAAAATACAAATAGTTTAGAAAAATTCTATATATATTTCTAATATTTTTGTTAGCAGAATTTTTAATATATAAAATAAAAAGAAGTGACCTTTTATCAAAGAAGAAATAGTTAAATACTGAATCAAGACTATTTATGTGACAATAAGAAATCAAAAAACATATTAGCAAAGATAAATACTAAGGAAATATTAAAATGGAAACAATTTATTCAAAAAAAGATCATCAAGAAATTAACACTAGTGTTTTATTTAAATCTTCAGAATTTAAAGAAAGTGTAATGAAAGAATCAGCAGAAAAATTTGCACTTATATCTAAGACAACAAGATATATGCCAGAAATAGTTCACAAAGGAGATTCTACTAATATAATTTCTTATTTTGATAAAATGAAAGAATTATATTT
>JAAETO010000381.1 GCA_024228275.1 Arcobacter sp. | reverse complement strand
GAGTAGCTCTTCTTTACTAACCTTACCAAACTTATAATCTTGAGCTAATGTAAATTGCATTGCTAATAAAAAAGCAATAACTACTAAATATTTATTCATTGTTTATGGTTTTTGGTTTTATTACAATTCTTGATTTATCATACTTAATTATATTAAGCCAAAATTCTCTAAAAGCTTTATATTCTTCTTTTAAATAAGAGCCTTTGTTTAATTTAAACTTTCGCTTATATATTAATTTATCTTCTTTTTGCTCTATTGAAGCATCATATTCACCAAACTTATTACTAATAGATATTGGCTCCATCATTGCTTCAACTTCAAATGTTTTAGGTATAGTAATTTCGTATTCATCAAAATCTACAAATCCTCTTTCAATTTTAAATGGTAGTTTTCTTTTTACATATCGTTTTGGAGCATCTTCAATTCTATTAAAAAAATTAGGTTGCACTAAAAACCTTTTTCCAGTTTTTGAAGCATATTTTGTTGCTTTAACCTTTGCCTTTTCAGTAAAAATTATACTATCCTTGTCATTCTTAAAATCTAATTTATCAATAGTTAGATTGTTTATATAATCCCAATAATTTTTATAATATAGTTCCTGATTCTTTTGGGTTTCTGTTAAGATATAATCATGGTAATTATATTGAGTTCCATAAGATTTAATTATAACATCGGCCTTAACCCCTCCAAATTCATCTAAATTAATAATTGCTTTAGTGTCTAATTTGTTTTCATCTGTTTCATAAGCCTTAGTATGAACTATTTTCCCTCCTTCTGGTGTAATTACAAACACATCTCTATCATCAGTAAAATTAGCTGT
>JAAETO010000380.1 GCA_024228275.1 Arcobacter sp. | reverse complement strand
ATCGATTTAAGAAAACAACTAAACGGAAATACAAATGACAAACTCAATAGCTTTAACATTAGAACAAGAAAGATTTGGTAACGGAAGAAAAAAAGAAAGCAAAACTTCTTCTTTAGTTGCTGATGTTAAAAAAATTGCTAATGATAGTTTATTTTTCTTTGGTATTTTCTTAGTAGCACTTGTAGCATTACAATATATTCCAGTTGCTTCTGGTTTGTTTACTGAAATGAACATTGGAATAAACGAAGTAGCAGTTAGCTTTTTAGGATTTGTTAATGTTTTTGTAATCCAACTTTTTAGTAAAAAATTAAACACTTCTAAATAATTTTGTTTTAATCAATTTTATAAATATAGTATTTTACTCTTCTCATAGTTTCATCATAGAAAATAATTCCACAAAACACACTTATACTTGAAAATAATCTTAATATTTTCATTACTTTCTTCCTATAGTAGAAAATATTTACAAACAACTATTTTTTAATCCAATCTTATTCTTTAATTGACTTTTTGTTTTAAGTAGAATAAAGGTTATGAATACATACTCATCACAATAGTTAAGATTTATACAATTATAGGTCAACAGATATACTATTACTAATGTTAATTTTTGTAACCCATTTATTGGTGCTCGTTTTATTAATCGGCTTATCTGAAATTTTATTGTATTAACAAAATTATTTCTTGGATACAACATAATATCTTAAAGGTCAAATATTTAAGTACTGAATAACAATATATATCTTTTTATATTGCCCTAGAATTATAAAATTATTATTTAATATTCGTGTTGATTGAATTGCCTAGAATTTAGATTTATTGTTGAAGATATTAGACGTGTAAAATGTAGATAATGATAACCGAGAAAGTCTTCTTCCCTGCGTATTGAGTTGTTTAGAGATAATATATAGTGGTGTTTTCATTAAGAATAAAAGGGTAATATTATGTTTACAAGAGTCATTCTAATTTCTTTGTTAATTTTTCTTTTTAGTTGTACCGAAGGAATAAATCCTGCAATTACTACACCTGAAGAATTAAAAGCTGAAGCAACTTATTTTGCTCTTACAATTGTCGAATCATTTTTAAATAGTGATTCAACTTACTTTAAGTCAATCCTTCCAGACTCAATTTATTTTTTAGAAACTTGGGAAAAACCGATATCTACTTCCGAACTAAATATTACTGAGTTTTTTACAAAAATGGATTATTCTCAATATACATTGGATGATTACAAGGATACTTATTCTTATAAAATATTGCACTTTGATGAATATTCCATTGTAGAAGAGGGTTGGATTGACAAATTTATTTATTGGAAACCTGATGCTGAAGATTATATTTTTTGGGGAAACGTAGCAAAAGAAGGTAAACAAAAATTTCCTAGTTCAGATATATTCGTATTTATGGTTTCAAAAAGAAGTAGTGTTTGGAGATTTAGAGCTTTTTCTGGTTAGTGCCAAATAAAACAATACTATAGTTTATACTTTTACATCCAAGGATGTTTTTAATGAAAATATTATTATTCGTAATTGTACTTTTTTCTGAACTAACATATGCTGGTGATTTAAAGGGATTGGTTCTAAATAGAAAAAGCAAACAACCTTTAGAATATGTAGATGTAATATTAAAAGGCTCAAATTTAGAAACCATAACTGATTCAAATGGATATTTCATGATAAAAGATATACCAAATGGTCAATATCTCCTATCAATTCCTACTATGCTTCATGAAAAATATGAAGAACCTCTTAATTTTGATTCTATGATTTCAGAATATGATCTTAAAATTCTTTTAGAAAAAGTTGTTCCCTACGTACCAAGAGATTCAGTAATTGAACAATACCATTCCAACCTAAATTCATTTTCACCAAATGAGTTATTGGAAATTAAAATTGATAGTATTGATGCAAATGGTTCAGTTTATTCAACTTTTGAAAATTTATCCGCCTTTCCAATTTATGTACTTAGAACAATAGATTGTTTTTCTTCTTGTAGAGTGAACATATATAGTGATAAAAAAGAAATAACTCCCAAAGTAATACGTATAGCTGATTGTGTTGGAATGAAAACCCATCCTGACTCAACAGATTTTATAAAGATTTCTCCTCACTCTGAGATTAATTATCCTGCGGTAAAATCATATTCTAGTATTCCAATTAATGGTTCTAATGACTACGAAGTAGCTTTAACTTATAACTATAAGAGACCAGAAAAGATATATGGTCCAAAGTTTACTTATGGAGCGGAAGCTTTCTACAAAATATATAAAGAAACGTTTTATTATTACAATATGGCATTCAGAAGTGAAATCAAGTCAAAGATTATTAGATATTTTAATTAAAATATTGAACTAAACGTTTAAAAGTCATTTCTTTTTAAGCGGTTGAACTATAGGTCTAGGAAACTTTATGAAAAAAATAATTAATGTTGTTCTAATACTCTTTCTTAGCAATTCTATTATAATCTTTGGTCAAAAATCATCTCATATGGTGTGGGAAAAGAAATCTGAAAATGAGGAATATACATCAAGGGTTTTGGGAAAATTTTATGAAGGATTTGTTGGAACTCAAACGGTAAGATTATTTTACAAAGACAGTTTATTATGGGAAAAGGAAATAGAGCCAAATGGACTACACTTACCATGTGTTTCTAATAATGGCGATATAGTTATCACAAAATGGAATGATTTTTTTCTATTTGATAAATCTGATAGTTTGATATGGAACTATAAATTACCAAATGAAACATTTTGTAATCCAATAAGTGAGAGTATTGATATTGTTCAGGCTTTCTCAGAAGATAATAAATACTATTTTGCAGTTGTTTATGACAATAAATCAAAAGATCATCATTTGATTTGTAATTCTATTTTGGAAAAGAAAGAAAAGTGGAGAATAAACTTAAATACATATTATGCATCAGATTTAATTCTAGTTGATAATCTTATTGTTTTACATGATTTAAAATCAATTGGAAAAGCTTATGAGAATAAATTACGAGTAATTAATTATGATGGTGAAATTGTTTGGGATTATGAACGAAAATTAAATACCGATATTTTTAAGAATATTGAATACGATAAAAGTAGTAATACTATAAAGATTATTTTTGAAGATGAAATTGTAAAAAATGTAGTTTCTTCACAAGAAAAAAAAGATAGCTTTTTCTTTATGGATTCACTAAAGATTAGTTTATTTCACGGATTTAATAATATTGATTCAATTCATGCAAGCAATAATCAAATAAACTTTTATTCTAAAGAGGGTTCAATTTTACTTAGTAAAGCACTGAAACCCTTGAAAATAGATACTACAAAAACCATTTGTTTACAAAAGAATAATGAGAAAAATATATTTCAACAAGTACCAGAAAATTTTAGAATCTCAACCTATTCATCTGTAAAAGATAGATCCTTAAAAAATAATCAAGAAATAGTTTTAATGCAACTTGCCAGTGAAGGAGGCTATTCTACAACCGCCGTTTTTGATACTGTTAATAATAAAGTTTTGCCTTTTCTTAAAGAACCATATCAGTCAATCGATTTTGATGATGAATCAATTTACTTAGGTCAAAAATTTGGATTTTCCATTCTTGACAGAGAAAAGAATAATAAGCTCGATTATATTTTACTACCAACTTTTAATGAGAAAGCAAGTATAAAGATTGTTGAAGATGATTTATTTTTAGCGATAAATAAACTAGGCATTCAGAAAATTAAATTAAATTCAGATTCAATTGATTTTTGGACATACGATGATCTTATTGACCAATTCCCATCAATAAAAAAGCTAATGGTAAATGATGATGGGTTCCCCATATTTACTAACTTTACCAAAGTTGATTCACTATTATTTATTGGTTGTCGTGTTGTACAAGATTATTGGATGGGATATACAAGAAATAAAGGTTCAATTTTATTTGTTTATAATTTGTTTGATCTTAAATGGAATGCAATTTGTTTAGATCTGTTAGAATCTGTTGCTATAATTAAATTCAACAATAATAAAATATGGTTTGGTGGGCACCAAGTAGAAGAATCAGAGGGGGATGATCCTATTTTACATGGTGGAGTAGGATATTATGATCTTAAAACAAAAGAAATTATTCATTTAGACTCTATTCCTAAAAACCATTTATCTTTTGGCTTTACATTTAAAGATGGGGATGCATTCTCTAAAATTTGGTATGATGGCTGGATGTTTAAGTATAAAATTGATCAGGCAAATAACGTTACAAAAATTGATAGTACGATACACGAAGATTATTCAAATATAATTTTTAAAAGAACATTTTCACCGAACAATAAAGATTTTGTACTCTATTCAAACCAACTACATAAAATGAAATTTATACCTAGAATTTTATTAAAAAGCAGTAGCAAGGTTGATAAAATTGAAACATACAGATGATAGTACTTTCCTTAAAAAATCATTAAATAAAAAAGTAAAATCCCCAAAAGTTACTTCCTTTCTTATTTGAGCAGTTAATCTAAAAATTTTCTTTCCTTTTAATACTTTTAAGTACGTGCCTTGTTGATGGTGGGTTTTAACTGATATCTGACAATTGGATAACCTAACAACGCCAGTTTTTAATTTGATTTTGTATGAATCAGTTTGGTTGATGAGTTTTGGTCTTGAGATATGTTTTTGAATTAGGTGATTGAACTTCAATAATAGATTTAGTAGTGTGACTAATATCTTGGCTTTGCTAGTTTAACGTATTCAGATTTTTAAAAAACTATGTGTAAAAACTTTTTTACAATTATACTTTTTTGTCCACTTGCCTGTCCGCATCTTGTTAGGTAGAACTTTCTACTTATTTAAGGATTATACACGTTTTATTTATTATAGACTTTTAGATTAAGATATTTGTTGAATGGGTCAAAATCCTTATCGTTATGTAATAATGTAAATTCATTTTCAATACAAAACGTTGCTATCATAGTATCAATAGTTTTTCTAACTGTGATACCTTTTTTTCTTAAATAACGATAATTCTTTGCACTTTGAAGAGCTATTTCTTTACCACCAACATCAAAGCAAGGAAATGAAAGAAGCATATTCTTCGCTTTTTGATATTCTCTATCACTTCTAAATCCTTGTAATACTTCAGTTAAAACATAATCTCCTATGACTACTAATTCTCTTCCAAGGTTTGAGTCTAATACATTAACTTGCCAATTATTTTTCCCATTAAAATAATCTATGAGTACTGTAGAATCTAAGAATATCATTAGTCAACTCTCATTTTATGGATATCACCTTCCCACTGTAACTTACCACGAAGTGACTTTAATTTTGACTGATTCTTAATTTTGATTAAAGTTTTTAAACCTTCTTCTACAACTTCTTTTTTTGTTTTTAACCCAGTTGATTCGAGTGCTAAGTTCATCAAATTATCATCTATTACTATGTTTGTTCTCATTTTATATCCTTTTGTTTAATGTGTATT
>JAAETO010000379.1 GCA_024228275.1 Arcobacter sp. | reverse complement strand
TTCACTCAATTTTTTAAATATAATGTTTTGTAACATATACGAATAATTAAACCTCTTTTTTCATTGGAATAAATCTCAATATTTTTACATAGAAAACTTTGGAAAAATTGACAGACGTGAGTGTATATTGCCTAAAAAGCGTAAAATATTAGATATTTCTGTTTTTTCTCGAACCCTTACTTGACAAATTATATCAATTAACTTATATTCTCATTTGTATTTAGCGAAAAAAGATACTAAAAATCAGGTGATATGTGAGTCCGTGAATCCGTTTCTAGTTTGTTTGCCAGCTAGCCATAAGTTTGGCAGGATAGTAGTACTTATTGGTTTTCAACTTTAACGTACAATTACCATATGTTAGAATTTTAAATGACGCTTTCATAAATAGAAAATTACCATTTTAAGGACATAATACAAGATGGAAAGTGAAAATAGAGAAACTAAAAAGAGAAGTAAAGCCTTACCAATTACCATAATTGTTCTGCTATTAATTGCCGGGGGGGCATACGTACTGAGTTATCATAATGTACCCAGTCTTAAAGTTACTCCAGACAATTTAGTTTTTAAAGATAGCGAAAAAGAGAAGGAAATTGCTATAAAAAACGTTTATGAAAAAAAAGGTATTTTTGGTGTCTTTAATTTTGGGATTATTAATTT
>JAAETO010000378.1 GCA_024228275.1 Arcobacter sp. | reverse complement strand
TATGTCCCATACTTGAAGCTTTTTTATACCAGATGATTGCATTTGGTATATCTTTTAAAGTTTGATAATATAAATAAGCTAAGTTATAAGCAGCTCTTGCTGTGCCTAGTTCATAATCTAATTTATAATATTTTATAGAGTTTTTATAATCTTTGTATTGATGCTTATAAATTGAAGCTAAATTATTCCCTGCTCCTTTTACTTTTAAATCTACAGCTTTTTTATACCATATTATTGCATTTTTATAATCTTTAAAAGCTTCTGTATATATTTGTGCTACTTTTACAGAAGCTTGATTGTCTCCATTTTCAAACTCTTTTTTAAATGTATTAAGGTTTTTTAAGTTTGCTTTATCTGCATCTTTTTGACTTTCTATTTTTGGTTTAGTCTTAGATGTACTAGTATCACTGCAAGCATTAAAACTAAAAACTAAAAACTAAAAATAAAACAAGAAGTATATTTTTTATCATGATAAACCTTCTTTATTTTTTGCTTCTTTTTCAGTTACAAATGGATATTTTGCTTTTTAATTTTTACTCCAAGCCTTTAATGGTTTGATTTTTTTTCTTATATCTTTTTCAAAAACTTCACCTGTTTTTGTATCAACCCATACACCACTTAAAAAATATCCTTCTAACATTTTGTTATTTAAATGCCCAATTGAAAAAACATAATAATTATCTACAATAAAGAACATTCCTACATTATTTTTATATAGTCTGTACCCTAAATCATCTGTAGTATTTTTTTTCATAAAATTAAGTTGGATTTTCCAAGCTTCATCCAAACTAATAGGAGCATCTTTCGTAAATTCTTGAAATTCTTCTGTTCCATATGGAATTATCTTCATTTTATCATCTCCTTGTGTACATGATGTTATTGTTAAAACTATTAATAAAATAGTTATATAATGTTTAAATTTTAAGGCTTCCAATCTTTTGCTTCCTTTTTAATAAGTGTAATTGTAGCTTTTATTTAAATATATTATAACTCCACCCTCCTTGGTTCTTAGGACTTATCATTGTTTTATCTTTAACATATTTTATTTCTCCTGTTTGAGAATGTATCCATAGTCCTTCGATACTAGCTTCCATTAGTTTATCTTCGGCATAACTTGAGAAGACATAATAATTATTAATAAGAAAATACATTGAATAAACCATTTCATTTAAAGGTCTTTTATAATATTTTTGGTGAAGTATCCATGCTTCATTTAAACTAATTCTTGGTTTTATTTCCATGTAATTCTTAAATTCTTTAGTGTCATAATGAATTATATTCATTTTTTGTATCTCCATGCTTTTTTCTAAATTTTTTTTATTTCTAATATCTGTATTTTCACATCCAATTAGTATAAATGATATTAAAAAAAAAATTATGATTTTTTTTGTTTGTATGTATTTCATTTAATCTCTTTCATCTTTCTTTTTTTATAAGCTTTACCACAGCTTTTTTGTCTTTACTTTGAATTGATGTACTTTTTATTTCTGTTTTTAAATCTTCAAGTATTACTTGTGGTGTAAGTGTATTAAAGTCTATATTATTGATACCTCCCGCTTTAAGAGAACTTATTACTGTAGTTGTACATTGTTCACCTGTGTATGGTCTTATACTGTAAATACCTAACTTATTGTATTTATCTTTCCACCATTTTATCATCTTATCAGAATTAGTTTTAGAAACATAGAATTTTACTGTATAAGTGTTTCCACTTATTTTAGGTTCTAGTTTTATAAATGTTAAAACATCATTTAACATTATATTATTAATATTAACATTTTTTTTATTTGATATAATTTTTGCCCACCAAGGTCTTCCTGGAGCAAAGAGTGCATTTATATCTTCATTACCTGTTAATATATTATCAAGCTCATCTATATCATTTCTTATATTATCTGAATATTGACCTGGATCTTTTATATTAGATGGAATATCTGATAAATGTTCTCCTATATCACTTATAATATTTTGATTAATATTAGTTTGACGTGAACGTAAATCTAAGTCTAAATCTAAAAAATCTCCATCACCATTAAAATCTGCTCCATAAGTAGGCTCGTCAATATCTTTTAATATACTTGGGCTTAATTCAGGTCCATAGTCAAAATATCTATTTCCTATTGCAATTCCTGTATGTCCAGCTAGTCCCCATGCACCAACTCCTATTGACGAAGAATGTGGCAACTCTACAATAACAGTAATCTTTTCTTCAGGTTCTGCTATTTCAATTAAAACCTCTTCATTATAACCAATTTTATCATCACCATCACTATCCATCCAGCCTTTTACATATATAACATCT
>JAAETO010000377.1 GCA_024228275.1 Arcobacter sp. | reverse complement strand
TCTATCTCTTCATTGCTGCTTATTTATTTTGGCAGAGGATTTATAAAAGAGTAACATGAATTAAATAATTTTAATTAGTTGTGGATTTCTGATATTTTTCAACAATTTCTTTATTAATACTTATCGGATTAAATTTAATTTTTTTATCATTGTTTTATAATTTTTTGTGTTTATTTCTGCCACAGTTTGTATATTTTTTTAATCAAAGCCGTATTACCTTTTAAATCTTGACGTTGTAAGCTTTATTGTTATATTTTTTTATAGCATACAAATGATTATGTATATCATTGTGAAATTTTAAGATAAACAAAAGAAGCATACGGAAAACTCAATTTCAACAGTGGTTCATGTTTTACGCTTGTTCTTGGATAATAGACCCGGGAAGACAAAATGAAGGGCAGGTTGCTAGAGCAAAAATTTCGATGTCAGTTAGAAGTCAGGAATTAGGCCTGATCTTCAATCCTTGTATGGTCAACTCAAATTGCCCTTACTTCAAATCACACATCCAGTTACTAACCACCCCTCACCCAGAGAAGGGGGGAAACAGGGTGAGGGGTATCAGCAAAAGTCACGAAAAACATTACTTATTCCCTAAATAATCCATCAATTCCAATATAAATGATAAAGTAGCAATAAAGCAATAACGAAGAATAATAGAAGTAAAAATAGAAATCCTAATATAGAATTCTCATTTAATGATTTAAATTTAAAACATAATAATAATAAATCCAGATAAGATACCAAATAAACCAAGATTTAATGGTCCTATTCGTCTT
>JAAETO010000376.1 GCA_024228275.1 Arcobacter sp. | reverse complement strand
CAATATATCATATTTTGCAACTGGTTCAAAAAGTTTAGCAAAAGAATATATGGAAGTTCACTTTGATGAAAAATCAATTATTCTTGATGACTACAAATTGATTAAAGGGTATGGCTTTAACTTGAAAGAGATAAAATCTAGAAAAAGTGATAAAGGACATTTGGAGGAATTAGAAAAATTGCATTCTTCTTTAACCAAACCTAACAGTGAATGGCCGATTCCTCTATGGGATTTAATTCAAACAACTGAAGCAACATTTATTATTAAATAAGGACTAACGAATGAAAATATTGATGTTCGCTTACGGAGTTGGAAACAATATTGAGCCCTGGTTGGATTTTTTTCAAAAAAACAAATTAAAATATTCATTAACTTTTATTTGTACAAGTTTTGGATTTGATAGAAATCGTTTTTCAAACATTGAGATAATAGAAATAAAAAAGGGGGTTAAGAGTAAAATAGAATTACTCTTATTTTTATCCAAGAAGCAATTTGATGTTTTATATGTTCATGGGTTCTATAGTTATTTAATTCGCTTTTTGCTCGTATTGTTTACAAAAACAAAAATCAGAGTTTTAAATATTTGGAATAACACTAATTATAAAAAAGCAACACCTAATAATAAGAATATATTAAAACGAATCAGCTATCGATTTTTACTGGAAAAGTTCGATGTTCTATATTTTACTTGGTATGGAACTTATACTGACTTTAAAAATAATTTTCATGGATTAAAAGACAAAATGCATTTAAGACCTTGGGGGTTAAGACAATATATTTTTGACTCAGAAATTAATGTGAAAAGTGATTTCTGTTTGTCCTATTTAAATTCATTAAATGATAGCGATATATTTATTTTTTGGCCGGAAACTATGAGTCAACATGAACATATAGATAAATTCTTGTTAGCTTTAAGTGATTTAAAAAATAAAAAAAATGTTCGTGTTCTTTTATTTAGTAGCACCCAAAGTAAAAACGATGAATATATCATTTATTTAAAACAGTTGAAAAAAGAAAATAATTTTGATTTTGTCGATATTATAGTTGGAGAATATCTCCCTTTTCAAGATATAATGGCGCTATGGAAAAGATGTAATTTAGCTGTTAAATTTTCTACTAAAGATCAACTTTCGAGCGGTATTCTAGAAGCAATGTACTTTAAAAACCCAATTATTTTAAATAAATGGATTCCTTATGAAAAATTAGAAGATGATGGATTTAATATATTTCTAACATCCTTGGAAATTAAAGATATAAAAACTCAGTTAGAAAATTTAATAGACAAAATAAAATCGGACAAAGATTTTTTTATTTTAAGAGCTAATAAAAATAGAGAATTAATAAGACTAAATTTTAATTTTGAAAAAAATATAGAGAAAATTTTTGTTCATTTAGGAGAAATAATTAAAAAATGAAAAAAGCATTCATAACAGGGGTAACTGGTCAAGATGGCTCATACCTTGCAGAACTACTCCTTACAAAAGGTTACGAGGTCTGGGGATTGGTACGAAGGACAAGTGTATTTAACCGAGAAAGGATTGAGCATATCTATTTAAATAAAAAAAATGAAAATTTTAAAATGATTTATGGTGACTTATCCGATTCCAGTAATCTTTCAGGAATTATTTATGAATTGGAACCTGATGAAGTTTATAATCTTGCTGCACAGAGTCATGTTGGAATTAGTTTTGAAATTCCCGAATATACATCTGATGTTGTAGGTACTGGAACTGTTAGATTGTTAGATGCTATTAAAAAATCTAAAAAAAAAATTAAGTTTTATCAAGCCTCAAGCAGTGAAATCTTTGGGAAGGTTCATGAAAAAATTCAATCTGAATCAACACCTTTTTATCCTCGTAGTCCATACGCCTGTTCAAAAGCATTTGCATTTTACATAACTAGAAATTATAGAGAAGCATACAACTTATTTGCAGCAAATGGAATTCTTTTTAATCATGAATCTCCTAGACGTGGTGAAAATTTTGTAACTAGAAAAATAACATTAAGTATTGCTAGAATTATTAAAGGTTTGCAAAACGAATTAACTTTAGGAAATTTAGATGCTAAAAGAGATTGGGGTTATGCACCGGATTATGTAGAAGGTATGTGGAGAATGTTACAGCACAATAAACCTGATGATTTTGTTCTAGCAACAGGAGAAACTCATACTGTTAGAGAATTCGTTGAAAAGTCATTTAATATTGCAAATATTGATATTCAATGGGAAGGTAAAGGAGCAAATGAGATTGGAATAAACAAAAGTAATGGAGATGTATTGGTTAAAGTATCAGAAAAATATTTCAGACCAAGTGAGGTAGATATTCTCCAGGGGAATTCGGAAAAAGCTAAAACAGTATTAGGTTGGGAAAATAAAACAACTTTTGATCAATTGATTGAAAAAATGGTAAATGCAGATATTGATTATGTTAATAAATACAACTTTATCTATAAATAGCTAAAAAATATTCTTTGAATAATTTTTTAGAAAATTTAATAAAAGGTGAAAATTGAAATATAAAATTCCGGTTTATCAACCTTCGCTTGATGGGAACGAAAAAAAATATTTACTGGAGTGTTTAGAATCTACATGGATTTCTTCAAAAGGTAGATTTATTAATTCATTTGAATCAGAATTTGCTAAGTATATTGGTATAAAAAGTGCCTCCAGTGTATGTAATGGAACTATTGCGTTGCACCTCGCTCTATTAGCTCTTGGTTTAAAAAATAATGATGAAGTTATTGTTCCGTCATTTACATATATCGCATCGGTAAATGCCATTTCTTATGTGGGAGCAACTCCAGTTTTTGTTGATATACTTCCCCATAACTGGCAATTAGATCCCGATGATGTTATAAAAAAAATTACTCCAAGAACAAGAGCTATTATGCCAGTGCATCTTTATGGTCATCCAGCAGATATGTATAGAATAACTGAAATAGCTAAAGAAAATAATTTATATTTAATAGAAGATTGTGCTGAAGCATTTGGTAGTAAAATTAATAATAAACATGTCGGAACATTTGGAGATATAAGCACTTTTAGTTTTTTTGGTAATAAAACAATTACTACTGGTGAAGGAGGTATGGTTGTTACAGATAATGAAGAATTATTTAGTAGAATTCAAAAGTTAAAAAACCAGGGGAATTCAATTAATCAAGAATATTGGCAAGATATAATTGGACATAATTTTAGAATGACAAATATGGCTGCGGCAATAGGATTAGCTCAACTTGAAAGAGCTGATATTATTCTAAAGAAAAAAAGAGATATAGCAAATCTATATAAAAATGAATTAGCTGGTTTGCCTATTAAATTTCAAGAAGAATATGATAATGTTGAACATTCATACTGGATGTTTAATATTTTAGTTGAAAATTCAACAGTAAGAAAAAAGTTACGTGAATATTTGAAAAATAAACTAATAGAAACAAGACCAACATTTTATCCTGTTCATACAATGTCAATGTATTCAAGTCAAAAACAAAGTTTGCCGATTTCAGAAGATATTGGACTTAGAGGTATTACATTACCAAGTTATCCTGATTTATCAATGGATGAAATTAATTATATCTGTATAAATATCAGAGCTTTTTATGAAAACGTTTAATCAAGTAGAAATAAAAAAAATAGATTATTCTTACTCACATCTAATAAGAAATTTGTTTGAACATGAAAATAAAAACTATTTTAAATATTTTCACCCATTTGATTTTAATGAAAATTCGATAAAAAATATTCTCAAGAAGACAAAGTTAGATCAATTTTTTGGCATATTTATTAACGAATTACTCATTGGATTTTATATATTAAGAGGATTTGATGAGGGTTATACCATCCCTTCTTATGGCGTAATGATTTCACAAAAGTTTTCGAAATTTGGTTTAGGAAAGTTATCATTACAACATGCAATATCATTTTGTAAAATAAATAAAGTTGAAAAAATAATGCTAAAGGTTCATCCCAAAAATCTTACTGCAAAAAGAATTTATGAATCCTTTGGATTTAATCAATCCGGCATGGATAAGAAAAATAATAATTTAATATATTACAAAAATTTAATACAATAAAAAGTAAATCTCGTGTTTTAAAACATTTAGTTATATACGATATGAAAATTAACTCTGTTGATTATACAAAAAGTATGTATTCATTAAATAATTGGATTACTAAAAATGGTTGGCAAGGCTATGATCCATATGATATTAAGAGCCTCAATTGGGTAATCTCATTAGTAAATCTAGGGAATAAAAACAAATTTTTTGAAATAGTTCGCGAAGTAATATTTGAATTATTTTATATTTTTCCTACTTTTTTAAGAAAAATATTCTTTGTAAAAACAGAGACAAATGCAAAAGCAATGGCTCTATTTTCTAGAAGCTATCTGGATTTGTATTCAATTTTTAAGGAACCAAAGTTTCTTGAAAACTCAAAATATTGTATTGATTGGTTAGAAAAAAATAAATCTGAAGGACATAAAGGTAGTTCTTGGGGGTATCCATTTAATTGGCAAACAAAAGAACTTATTCCGAAACATACTCCAAACGGAATTGTAACAACAGCCGCAGGAGATGCTTTTTGGAGCTGGTATAAATTTTCAAATGACCAACACTATCTTTCAGTTTGTAAAACAATATGTGTCTTTTTAGAAACTTTACCAATTCATAGAATTTCAGGAGACCAAATATGTTTTTCATATACTCCGGTTTATGTTAATCATGTTCATAATCTTAACTTATTTGTTGCTGAGTTTTTAATAAAAGTAGGAATAGAAACAAACCAAAAAGAGTGGATTAATTTAGGAAAGCAAGCTGTAAATTATACTATTGGTAATCAATTTCAAGATGGTTCATTTGATTATAATGGACCTCCCGAAAAGCCCAGAAATTTTATAGATAATTACCATACTGCTTTTGTTCTGCGAATGCTTCATTCAATATGGATTTTGACCAAAGATAAAACTGTCTTTGAAAGTTTAGAAAAGTGTTATAATCATTATGTAAATAATTTTTTTGAAAAAAATAAAATACCAAAATTATTACCAACTCGTAAATACAGAATCGATATTCACTCATGTGCTGAAAGTATTAATTGTTTGTGTGAACTATCTTCTACTTTCTCGGATAGTATTAAATTAGCAGAAAGAATTGCAGATTGGACAATTAGTAATTTACAAAGTCCAAAGGGCTATTTTTATTATGGATACATTAAAAGTCGAATTTTTAGAAAACCTTTTCTATCTAAAGTCTCTTATATTCGTTGGAACCAGGCTTGGATGCTAAAAGGTTTAAGTAATTTGTTAATAAAGTCAAAGCAGAAGGTTTAGATTTATGAATAAAAAACTTAATCCATTCTTTTATTTGTTTTGGGTATGGAGGTTATTTGGTATAGTGCTAACATACTTTATATCAAGAAAAAAAATATTAAATATATTGAAAATTGATTCTTTAGGCCGGAAGATAGGATTACACGAACTTATGTCTGGAAATTTTAAAAGCGGAATAAGAAATATTTTAAATCCAATTTCATTAGTGCGTTATTTTGAATATAATTATTGTTATAAGAAAATAATGGAAGATAAACCACAATTAGTTTTGGATCTAAGTTCTCCTAGACTTTTCTCATTGTTTATTGCGAATCGCTTTCCAGAACTAAAAATTGTGATGGCAAATCCTGATGCAGATGATTTAGGGCTTACAAAAAAGATTATTAAATTCCTTAAAATAAAAAATATCGAATTACTAAATGAGCCTTTGCACAATTTGTTAGTATCAAAACATTTGAAATCTTTTGATTGTATTTACAGCATATCCGTAATAGAACATATTGCAGGAGAGTATGAGGATATTGAGGCGATAGGCATGTTATATAAACTTTTAAAACAAGCCGGTAGGTTAATAATAACTGTTCCATTAGCAGAAAATAAAATTCATGCGGAGGAATTTCGTCAATTCGCACCTTATCCCGGGTCACACAATGTTAAACGTTCTGATGGAACCTACTTTTTTCAAAGAGTATATAATGGAAAATCAATAAAAGATAGATTGATACAAAACCATGTTTGGGATTGTTATAACACAGAGTGGTGGGGTGAAAAAGAAAAGGGATCATATATAAAATATCATAAGAGCGGTTTTTATAATAAAGGATTGGATTTGAGAAAGTTTACAACTGACTTCCAATCGTATAACAATTTTAATGATTTACCAGGTCTGGGTATTTGTGGTTGTACACTTGTTAAGAAGGAATGACAACCTCTGGTTAATAATATTTAGCAATGCTAATTATTGCCAGGTTAATATCTACTAAGGAACCGAGCTTGGATGTCAAAGGGATTAAGTAATTTAACAAAAGTTATCAACACCAATGTTTGATATAATTAAAAAAGCCGTTAAAAATTCAGCCATTTATGGTATTGGAACTTTATCAACAAAGTTGATAGGATTTATACTGCTTCCGTTATATACAACATATATTTCGGTTAGTGATTATGGTGTATTAGCAATTGCTGAAGTTTCATCTATTTTTTTAGTTGCAATTATTAGTCTAAAAATTAACGCAGCTTTCTTTCGGTGGTATTGGGATAAGGAAAATTTATCCAAACAAAAATCTATTTTCTTTTCAAGCTTATTATTAATTACTATAACTAGTATTTTATTTTTAATTCCAATCTATTTTTTTTCAAATAATATTTCAGTCTTACTTTTTGAATATGAAAAATATTCATATCTAATACAGCTTATGGCAATTTTTTCAGTTCTACAAGTTATTATAGAGCTTATCATTTATTTAATGCGAGTTCAAGAAAAGGCTGTGTTTTTTTCAACTACAGCTGTAATAAAACTGCTTGTATCTCTAACAGTTACGGTTGTTTTAATAGTTAAATACGGAAGAGGTATAGAAGGTATTTACGAAGCTCAAATAATAAGTCAAATTATTTTCTTTATTATTACAATAAAATATTTAATTGCGAATAGTGAAGTTAAATTTGAAAGTAAAATAATTAATGGAATGTTAAAATATAGCATCCCATTAATTTTTGCTGATGTATCTGGAATAATTTTAACAGCTTCGGATAGAATTTGCTTAAATTTTATGGATAGTTCGGAACAAGTGGGAATTTACTCACTTGGATTTAAAGTCTCAAATACTATAAGAGTTTTTCTATATTCATCAGCTATGATGGCTGTTTCCCCGTTAATCTACCAGTATATTGATAAGCCCGGTAATAAAAGATTTTATTCTAAACTTTTAACTTATTTCACATTTATTGTTATGGCTTTTGTGATTATTCTTTCACTGTTTGCTAGGGAGCTAATTCATTTGTTTGCACAAAATGAAAATTATTATGATGCTTGGACTGTAATACCAATTTTATCCGTTGCAATTTTATTTGGAATTATGAAAGATGTTTCACTTATCGGTTTGAACATTACGAAAAGAACTAGCGTAATAGCTTTAGTGGTTTTTGTTATGGCACTTCTAAATATTGGCTTAAATATTTATTTTATTCCTTTGTTTAGTTCCAAAGGTGCTGCATTAGCAACACTTATAACAAGAATAATATCTTCTACTATTTTCTATAACATAGCCCAAAAATATTATAAAATTCCTTATGAATTAAAAAAAGTTTTTCTCATTCTTCTTGTTGGAATTGGAATAATATTTATTTCATCATTGACAAAAGGTCTCAATCTATTTGCTGCAGTTGGAATAAAAATTTTATTAGTTGCATCCTTTCCTTATGTACTTTATCTACTGAACTTTTTTGAAGAAGTAGAGTTGCAAAAAATAAAAGGAGGTTGGAATAAATGGAAGAATCCAGAAGCTTGGTTGAAAAATATTAAGAAAATAAAAATTAAATAAAATGTAAAATTTCAAGTAAAGAAAAAATCTTCAAACCTAATCCCATATATTAGCTTATCTATCAAAAAAAAACATTTATTTTCGATTATAAAAAAGTATTAAAATATCAATTTGATATTTAGAGTTTTAGATATAAACAACAAAGCAAAATATTATGAAAAACTTAATTGTCATATTTGTTTTTTCTCTTTTGGTAGATTTGTTTGGACAAAATTTACCGCCAAATGCAATATTGAAAAACTTTAAACCGTTTTTAACACCAAGAACAAATGGTCGTCCGGGAGAAGTATATAGGCTTGATGAAAATGGAATAAAATTTACAGTTCAAGATATTACAACCATTAAACATAAAATAAGTGAAGAGGGAGATTTGATAGGCAGAATGTATTTTACTGCGGACGAAATGCTAACATTCCTAAATTTAGAGTTTGATAGAATAGACGTAATACCTGCCGAGGTAAAAATTGTAAAAGCAGAAAGGCAGTATACTGAACAAACAGTTGTAGATAAAATACTTTATGAAAACGAAAAGATTAGAGAAATAATTGTAGATAAAAAAAGTAAATATTATCTAATTAGGGAAGCAATTTCAACCAAAGATATTACATTTAAATTTAGTTATGATGTTGTAAAAAGAATTAAACGAGGTGCAGCAGCATTAACCGAGAAAAAATCCCAAGGTGAAATAGATTATCCTTTTGAAATTCAAAAAAAGTTTAAAAACCCAAAACGAATTTTCTATCTAGAGCAAAAAATAAATATTGAGCCGTACGAAGAGTAGCTATTAATAAAAATCTCTTATCAACTGTCTTAGTCAGCAAAGCAAAATTATTTCCCATATTGTTTTTCGATGCTTAATTGCGTATAATGCGTAATTCTAAACTGAGGAAGATTATGAGAAAACAAAATCCATTTTTACTTGCCAACAATTTTTCACCTAAATATTTCATAAGCAGACAATCAGAAACCGAAAGAATAATTGGTGCAGTAACCAACAGTAGAAATATTGTCTTGGTTTCAAGAAAAGGATTGGGCAAAACAAGCTTGATTTATAATGTTTTTAATGAATTAAAGGATTTAGATAGTTATAAATCAATTTACTTAGACCTTTCCCAAATAAACAACATGTCTGATTTTGTTAATATTTTAACCAATTCCTTAATTGAAAATGATTTTATTTCCATAAAAAGTAAAAAGAAGGTAAAATCAATTTTAAATGGAATTATCATTGATAAACATGTAGATATTTTAACAAATCATAGATCATTTTCTGTAAATATAGAAGGTGAACAAGAAATATATAACAGTTTAGAGCAGGTTTTAAATTTTCTGAATTCTTATAATAAAAAAATTGTTATTGCGTTTGGTGAGTTTGAATCAATAATTGATTGTTGTAAAAAGCATCTAACTACTTTTTTATTAAAATTAATTGATAACTCAGATAATATTAGTTTTATTTTTTCTGGAAATAATAAAGAAAAAATGTTACCTCTTTTAACTGAACGTGATAATCAACCAATAGATGAAATAGAAATATTACAAATTGACTTACTAGAAAAGAAAAAATATCAAAAATTCATAACCAAAAGGTTTTTAAAAAATGAAACAATGATAAATGATGAAAGTGTTGAGTTTATTTTAGAATGGAGTAGATTAAACACTTATAGCGTTCATCAAATATGCAATTTAATTTATGAGAGAAATCCTAAAAAAGTTAAACTAAGTTTAGTAAAAGAGGTTATAAACAATATTCTAATTAATAAATCCTCTCATTATCTGAGTTATAAAAAACTGCTCTCACAATATCAGTGGAAACTTTTAAAATCTATAGCTATAGAAGGAGAAGCAAAATCCATAACCTCAAGAAATTATATGCAAAAATATAAACTAAATGCACCAAGCTCTGTTAAAACAGCAATTATTGCTTTAATAGATAAGGGACTTGTTTATAGAAAAAAACAAACATACCAGATTTGTGATGTTTTTTTTGAAAGGTGGTTGGCTAAGTAGAATTACAGCCATCGAAAAAAGTTTAATACTCTCTTCTTAATATATACTTCTCAATATAAAAAGATTAGTGAATTTCTATGAAATTTAATTCATTAAACTTTAAATACGCTCCCAAAATATTCGATAGTTTTTCCAGGGTAGGGATCAATTGTTAAACAATAATCCTTAAAGGTATTTATTATGGTCTCAGGAAGTAAAATTAAGTTTTTCAATTCTATTAATTTCAAAATATCTACATTTATAATAGGCGGAGCTATATTATTTTCTGCTTTTTCCTATTACATCAGTTCCACAAACTCAGACGAAAAATTAGAGAAACAGATAAGCCAAAAGTTTGTTACGTTTGAAAAAATGTTTTTAGATCAGATTGCTGTTAAAGAAAATGATGTGAAAATGAGTCTTGATGTAATGCTAAACAATCCAGAAATAGAAAAACTTTTTGCAGAAAAAAAACGTGAGGAGCTTTCCTCAATTTTATTGCCGCTGTACAAATCAACACTTAAAAAGAAACATGGTATTCAACAATTTCAGTTTCATAATATAAATAGCACATCATTTTTAAGACTTCATAAACCGGGAAAATTTGGTGATGATCTTTCATCATTCAGAGCAACAGTTGTAAAGGCGAATAGTTCCGCATCTATAGTTTCTGGATTGGAAGTAGGAAGAGGTGGACCTGGCTTAAGAGTAGTCTATCCAGTTAATTATGAAGGCCAACACGTTGGAACAGTAGAATTAGGCTTAAGCATAAACAATATTTTAGACGGAATTAAATCAGCTTTGAATGTTGATTATGCACTTGGTATCAATAAGTCAGTATTTGAAAAGGCACGTAGATTTGATTCAGCAAAAGAAGATATAGTAAACGAAGAAACAATTTTTTATAAATATTCAGATGAATCGTTAAGTGAGATTATAAAAACTGCCGCACTAACCCAAAAAATTAAGAGAGATGAAAAAAACAAATCTATTTATGCATCTACAACAATACCAATATTAGATTATGCAAAAAATACAATTGGTGGAATTATAGTATTTTCTAATATAACTGAAGAAGTTAATGATGCTCAAAGAGCATTGGTGGTGAATGTTTTATTTACTATTGGAATTTCTTCATTTATATCTATAATGATATTTTTTGTATTAAAAATAAAAATATTTAAGCCATTAAATTTGCTAACATCCTCAGCTAGCGATTATCTGGAAGGTAAAAGTGAAAGTATCCTTGAAATAAAAAGTAATGATGAAATGGGCGTTATTGGCAATAACTATAAAATATTTGCCGAAAAAATAAATATACAGTTACAATATTTAAATAAAAGTACTCAAGAAATACTATTTGAAATGGAGAAATTCTCAAATGGTGATTTAACGGTAAGTGTAACACCTGAAAATAATGAGGATGATATAGGTAAACTATTCAATGGTTTTAACTACTCAGTAAATCATATCAAACAAATAGTAATTCAATTATCCGATGCAATATCAGCAACTGCAAGTGCTAGTATTGAAATTTCTTCAAATACAGAAGTTATGGCTGCTGGATCAGAAGAGCAAAGTTCTCAAATGAATGAGATTACAGAATCAGTAGAAGAAATGGCAAAAACCATACAATATATTACTGTTAATATTAATACACTTGTTGAATTGGCTAATGAAGCAGGTGGCAAGGCAACAGAAGGTGAAGCTGCAGTTAATGAAACTGAAAAAGGAATAAATAATATTTCAAAAGTTGTTTCTAATAGTGTAAAGGTGATTGAAGATTTAGGAACAGAAACTGAAAAAATAGGTGATATAACTTCCGTAATTAATGAAATAGCCGACCAAACAAACTTGTTGGCTTTAAATGCTGCAATTGAAGCTGCACGAGCCGGTGAACATGGTCGTGGTTTTGCAGTAGTAGCAGATGAAGTAAGAAAACTTGCAGAAAGAACAATGAATGCAACTAGTGAGATTTCTGAAATGGTTCAAAAAATTCAAATAGGAACTACTAATGCTATTGAATCTATTAATGTAGGTAATGAGGAAGTTTTATCAAGCGTTGTTTTGGTTGGTAAAGCTGCAACTTCCTTAGATGATATAAAAACAAAAAACAATGAATTAATTGAAGAATTAAAAAGTGTATCTGTAACAAGCGAAGAGCAATCAGCAACGGTTGAACAAATAAGTGCTAATATGGTGGGCATTAATAAAGTTACTGAAGAATCGATGATGAGTGTTGAACAAATTGCTTTAGCTACAGCCGATTTAAATCAGCTTTCAGAAAATTTACAAAATCTATCAGAACAATTTATTGTAGATAACCACGGCAAGAAGAACTCTGTTAATACTGATGGAAATTTAGTAGAAAGTTAGAAAAATAAAACAAATAATAATTGAAAAGTAGAAGCATGTTATTAATCGATTCATTTACTTCTACTTTTCAGTTAAGCTATATGTATGATTTATTACTTCATTCTTTTCAACAATCCATTCTTAATTCAATAAAATTTGAACCAACCTATCATACTTAACACAACCATCATGCTTTGGTAATTTTTATAATCTTCCAAATTTGGGTATCTTTATTCTTTTTAAAAACTATAACATTTGCAAATGGCTAATAACCAAAAAAGAATTATTTATTTAGATTTG
>JAAETO010000375.1 GCA_024228275.1 Arcobacter sp. | reverse complement strand
TGAATTCTTATCAAAACGAACTTCATGAAAACACAAACGAAAAATACCCCCAGAGCCGACCCCAATAACTAATATTATAATGTTCAGAAACAGAACATCTCCAGACCGAAATACCATTCTGATTTTTTAGTGTCACAAATTTTCCAATATACTCATTTCGTTTCTTTGAAGACTGGTTATCAATATTACCAGCAATTACAGATATTTCATGTCCCATTTCTTGCCAAATACGAGTCATTTCATTGAAACGTGCGCCTCCAGTAACATCTTCTTCTTTGAAGTACTGATGAATTAATAAGATCTTCATATTGATTTTTCTCTTATTATTGTTTTAATTTTATGTGTCATTGATTTAAAAATAATTTGCTTACTTTCTTTTTTAACTCCATAATGCCCTGAATACCAACTTTTACTATATTCTTGCGGTATAATTATATCATTTTCATCTCTGGCACTTATTACAAATTTTTTTTCAAAAGAACTATTAATATTCCAATACTGTATCATTGGCAAACTTGTATTATGTTCCAAGGTGTCAATTACTTCCCATGAACTTTTATTTTTATTTTTTTTTACTTGTCTACAATGCATAATATTTTTATCAATTTGCTGAAAAACATTAATCGTTCCTTTAAAGTGATAGAATTCTTCCTTTTCAATTAACTTTGCTTCTGTAGCCTTACTCCAGAAATACCAAATAAACCTTTCTCCTTTTAACATTTGATCATTTTCACCAAGCATAATACTATTATGAGATTTTGTCCCAAGAAAAAACTTAATGGATTCCTTATCTGTATTGTACAAGTACGATCCAGCATCTCTTAAAATATTTTCCCCATTTACCCAAATATCTATATGAAGATTATCTGCATGAGTTGGTCTATCTTTGTGTTTTCCGCAACGAATGAAAGTAAATGAGTTATTATCTCTAATCGTAAAATAACCACCGGTCTTAAAAGAATTTAGCCCAAATTTTTGAATAGCATTTTTGCGTATGTTTTCCCCACCATACCAATAAATATCTTCATTTAATTCATTTATATTAAAAGATACCGTTCCGTCAATAGCATATTGCAATGCATTAATTTGAGTTCTGTAGTCTCTATAATGACTATTATTTAACTTAAAAAATAAGGAACCGTCATTGGAGCCAAAGTTAGGTAACCAACCATCTTTAGTATTCACAAAGTTTGTTAGAAATGATAGTGTCAATTTGGCACGTGAATAAACTATATCATCAAATTTTTTATTGTTTTTTTCTGATAGTATCAAAGCCCAAGTAAGTAATTGAATTACAATACGATGATAATTCATAGAAAATTGCAAATATGATCCATCGTCATATATTTGATACTTAATTTCTTCTTCAAACCAACTTTTCCCTTTAGATTTCCAAACTCTTGCTTCAGGGAAAAATGGGAAAAGTATTCCACTTAAATATAACATTAAGGTTTCTGTTATCGCATGATTATTACGAACTGATTTTCTAGAAAAATTTATATTATTATAAACATGTTTAAGTTGCCAGTATATTGAGTTTATAATAGTCTGAAAAACATTTTCTGATAAGGCTAGAGAATTTTTATAATAATAAAGAGCAAATGTCCAATTTAATATCCTAAGCGAGGTCTCTTGACTGCATTTATAATTTGGACCTTGATTTATGGGATTTGCATTAATCCAAGAGAGGATTTCCTCAAAGACTAATTTTGAATTATCTACTTTAAAATGGTAGTCATATCTAATTAACATATATATAAAGGAAAATCTAGATTTTTCCCAAACATATTTTATGTCTCCAGCTTTAGAATCAATATCCTCTATTTCAGTCCAATGTTTAGTAACATCATATTTATAGTTTGTTAGCGGGTTTGTTAACCAATCATAATCTCTTCCAATTTCAAAATACTTAGAATTAAAATATTTTAAATCTCCATCTAAATATTTATTATATTCTTTTTCTAGTTCAACATTTGGATTTTTCTTAAACTTAAGTTTTTCTTTACATTCAAAAAAAAAAGTGGGAGAGTTTTTTTTCCAATCAGATAATGAAATGAATTCTTGAGAAGTGAAATTAGTTGGGAATTGTTTTTTGAGTATTCCGGTTTTTCTTTTAATTTCGTAAGAGGTTCTGAAAACAACATACTCAAAACCCATATTTTTAAAAATTTGGTAATATTTTTGAAGTGAGTTCAATTTAGTAATATTAAGTTATCTAGTTTAAAAAATGATTTTTAGAAAATCGCTAAGCAATTACTGTTCATTAAGGTTGTCTTAAAAGGGTCATTCTGAACTTGTTTCAGAATCTAACCCTAAAAATTAGCATAAAAACAGATGCTGAAATAAATTCAGCATGACAACGTTTAGTATTTGAGACAGCCTCAGTAGTTCTTGACAAATAAGGTATTAAATATTATTTCAAAAGCTACCTTGTAGAAATTTATTATTTTATTTCAACAATTGAATTGGTTTTAAGAGATTCTATTGTGGCAAAAGATACTTTGGTAGAGTTAACAATTTCATCAAAAGGAATTAAAGGTTCACCACCATCTTTAAGGAATTTTATATATCGCCTAAATTGTTCAGCATGACCTTTATCTTGTTTTGATTTCATCCCAGAAAATCCTTTAAATCCATAACCTTTCATATTTCTAAAATTATCCATAACCAAGGTTTTATTTTGCACATAAATTTCAAATCTTTCTTTTGAGTAAGATTTACTTCCGTTCGCAAAATAATTAACAACTGCTTGCGAACCATTTTCAAACTTCAAAGTTAGTATAGCATTATCTGTTGATTCTTCTGGATTAGTACCAAGAGCTGACATTGAAACACTTTTAACCTTACTTCCGGTAAGAAAAATTGCTAAATCAATAAAATGACAAGCTTCACCAATTATTCTTCCACCACCGACTTCCATATCGTGAACCCAAACATTTTTTGGAATAGCACCGGCATTCATTGTTGCAATAATATTCATTTGAGTTCCATCACCAATAAGAGATTTTGCTTTTTGGATAAATGGAGAGAACCTTCTATTAAAGCCAACTGTTAAAGAGGGAATATTTTTAATTTTGTCATACTGAACTTGTTTCAGCATCTCATCAACATTACTTTTATCTACAGTAGATCCCGAAACAAGTTCGGGATGACAAACATGGTAAACTTTTATAATTTCATTTAGCTCATCAATATTAAGAGCTAATGGTTTTTCTACAAAAACATGCTTACCACTTTGTAAGGCATCTATTACCATTTGTGAATGTAAGTTATGGCGAGTGGTTATTATTACTGCATCAACTTCATCATCGTTTAATACCGATTGATAATCAGTTGTACTATTTGCAATATTATATTTGTTTGCAAGATTAGTTGCACTAAGTCCTCGGGCACTAACAACATACTTAATGCTTGTATTTATTATACTTAGTTTTGGCATCATTGTCATTTTAGTAAAGTTACCGGCACCAACTATAGCAATGTTACCTTTGGTTTTGTCAAATGATTTTTCACTTACCTTCACAGTACTACTTAGCTCTGGCGTTTCACTATATTTTAATATAGATGCAATTGAATTTCCTTTACTCATATCAGAATAAATTTTATTAAAATCTTCAAAATTAATAACTTCTGTTATTAAAGATTTTACATCCAGACTTCCTTTTGCTATTCCATTTAGTATTGCATCAAAGTTTCTTTTCTCAGTCCAACGTACAAATCCTATAGGATAATCAGTTCCTCTGTTTTCATAATTATCATCATATCTGCCAGGTCCATAAGAACATGATACTTGAAAAGATAATTCCTTTTCATAAAAATCTGAGCGATTTATATTCAACCCAATAACTCCAACAAGAACTATTCTTCCACGTTTTCTACTCATCTGTGCCGCGTTTGTTATAACATCATTACTCTTTGTGGAAGCTGTAATTAAAACTGCATCTGCCCCAACACCTTCCGTTGAATTTATTACAACTTCAACTTGATCTAAATTCTCATCAACTTTATTTGCTTCAACTCCTAACTTTTTGGCTACCTCAATTTTACTTTGATCAAAATCGAAACCAATTACATTACAACCATTTGCAAGTAAAAGTTGAGATGTAATTAAACCAATAAGCCCAAGTCCAATAACTACAACTGTTTCACCATATGTTGGATTAGCTAAACGAATACCTTGAAGACCAATTGAACCAATTACTGTAAAACTTGCTTCTTCGTATGAAATCCCATCCGGAATTTTTGTTACTAAATTTTTAGGAACAGAAACAACCTCTGCATGAGACCCATTGCTAATTACTCTATCACCTATTTTGAATTCAGAAATTTCCGAACCAACCTCTATAACTTCACCTGCATTGCAATACCCAAGTGGTAATGGCTCATCTAATTTCTTAAAAACTGTTTCTAGTGTTGGCATTAAACCGTCACTTTTAATTTTATCAAGAACTTGTTTTACTTTCTCAGGTTGTTGTTTTGCTTTACTTATTAAATTTGCTTTCCCAAACTCAACAAGCATTTTTTCTGTACCGAGTGATACAAGACTCCTCTGAGTTTTAATTAGTACACTTCCTCTTCCTACTATAGGTAAAGGAACTTCAGCTAATAATGTTTCACCGGATTTTAAATTTTGTATTATTTGTTTCATATAATTTTTATTGTTTTAGTATTTGAGAAAATATGTCAATAAGTATTTTAATATTGTCACTTATTTTAGTTTTATTATTTTAATCATTGTTGTATGAAATAGATAAATTTTGCACAATAGTTTAATTTTCCTTCTACTTTATCAATAAACCTTTTTACAATCACCTATAGAAAAATCATCTCTTAGATTTTGTCTTTCATATGAAACTTCAGTTATTTATTATTTAAATCATTTACGATACTCTCAAAATAATCAAATGTTTCTTTAGCAGTTTTTTCCCAAGAAAATTGTTTCCCAATAATATAAGCTTTTTGTGCAATTTTAGTTCTGAGCTCAGGATCATGTATTAACATGGCTAATTTATCTACCAATTCAGTTTGAATTAATGGATCGAAATAAACTCCACCATCCTTAAGTATTTCAGGCATTGGTCCATAATTTGAGCATAGAATAGGTAGACCTGCTGACATTGCTTCCACTAAAATGTTAGGCATATTCTCACATGTTGAAGCAAAAATAAAAATGTCTGCATCTTTATAAAAATCCTTTATTTTAGAATATTCTACTGGTCCTAAATACTTTATATAGTTTGCACTTGATTTGACTTTATTTAAACTTTTATTAAATTTCTTTAATGCTGGTTTATACGCTGGACCAACTAAACTAAGCTCAACAGGAATTCCCTGTTCTTTTAACTTTGCTACTGCTTCTACCACATTCCATTGGTGTTTATAAAAATTAATTATTGACACATATAAAATTTTTATTGGGTTTTTATTACTATAATAATCTATTGCATATTGAAATTTTGGTTGATTTATAAATTCTTTTGAGATTCCATGATAAATTATTTTATGTGGAGTAAAAATTGAATGCTGTGTTTGAATATAATTTTTTGCATATTTTGAAATAAAAATGAGCCCTTTTGCTTTTCTAAATGACTTCTGCTGAATAAAATTTAGAATAAAATATCTTACTCTAATTAGGGATAAACCAAATCTTTTACTTTCTTTTTTTTCAAAAATAAGCATATTTTGGGAAATACTAACAAAGGGTTTAAAATGACCAAAATATGTTCCATCTGGTGAAAATAATAATGAGACATCTTCTTTTCTTAGAGCAACATGCAAAATATAGACTTTCCAAATTATTCTTTTTAGTAATCCACCATCTAAATATTTATGATTGATTTTAATTAAAAAGTCTCTTTCTTCTATGCTAGATAAAAGTTTTGCATTGCCCCACAAATAAATCTTTTTAATTCCATGGTTTATTGGAACAACATTTTCTAATAAATTTTTAAGATGAGTAATTCCTCCACCAGCTCTAATATTCGATCCATCAATTCCAATAATCATACACTTAATTAAAAATAATTAAAAAAATAAATTTAACAGATTAATTCTTATGGCAGTATAAAAATTTAGATCATTATGAAGGTTGTTATCACAACAATACATTCTTCTATAAATGTAACTTAAAAAATTAACTTAATATTTTTCTTCTCTGGTGCAATCTATTAAAATTACAATTAAGCTAAATATTATATAATCATAAATTATAGAATTTCCCACATTTTATTAATTTGCTACCATGTTATAACAATTCTTTTGCTTTTAATATCATGTCATTCATCGAGAGATTTGTTTTTGCATAAGCTTTTGCATTTAGCTTAAGTTTCTCCAAATTACACCAATTAATATTATTTATAGCTTCAGCCAATTCTTGAACAGTATTTGTAATTATTGAATTTTCACCATCAATAAGGTAGTTATATTCAACACATTGAAATATATTTTTACTCCTTCTTAGTGTAAATACCGGCAGACCATGTGCTAATGCCTCTACTCCTGATAATCCAATCCATGCAGGTTGGATGTAAATATCAGCGATAGAGAATAATTCCTCTTTAATAATAGGATCATAAATCGCACCAAAATCATAAATATTATTAAAAGAAGAAAAATCTGGCTTAAGTGATCCATCTCCAATAACTAGCAATCCAAACTTTTGTGAATCAAGAATTTTAAATAAGTCAATTAAGAGTTCTGCTTTCCTGTTTGGATTAGAAAAACGGACACAAATTATCATATTAATTTCTGTGTAAATATTATATTTATGCTTTAAGGTATCCTTTAATTCAAAATTAGGTAGAGGCTTTTTAAGAATTCTATCAACATCAGAGATTGTGTTGTTTAATGCAACGGCATTTAATTTAGGAAATATTTCTAACCAGCTTTTTAGCTCATTCTGAGTATAAAACCAAGCAAAGTTTGCCAATCTGTACATACATCTTCTGGATAATGGTTGTTTTATTACTTCTTTATCATATTTTTTAATTGATATTCCATGTCCCCAGAGAATTATTTTTTTTTTCAAAAATATATTACACAATAAAATGACCCATGTAGTTAAATGTTGGACACTACCCATTAAAATGAGCGTTGTGTATTTCTTTCTAAAAAAAACAAATGGATTATAAAATAAAAACTTTCCAACTTTCACTGCAGATAGCTTATTTGTAGGATAATCACCAATATTAAATCCACGTTTTTCGATGTTTAATTTATCCTCATAAATGAAGACTTCTAATCTTTTTATATTATTTAATTTATTAAAAAAATCAGCTCTATAGTGAGAAATAAATGGTTGTATAATTGCAATCATATTTAACTAAATTGTTATAAGTTATTAACTTTTGGACATTATTAAAATTATAATATTGGTTAGTCTTCAATAAATTATTAAAAAATCTCTATCCTAAATTTCAACATTACTATATAAAATGTTAGCATTTACTACGATATTCATTGTATCCCTGAATAAATATCGTAGTGCAATATAAATAAAAAATCATTTTTTAGAAAATATTTAACCACAAATAGACTTAAAGTAAAGCTCTGTATAAACAAAGATGGGATCCATGAAAATTGTGGATGATATAAATTTATCTAAAATACAATCTTCAATCTAATGAACAACCCCACTGCAACCACACGGAGTATTTAAAGATTTACTTTTTCAAAACGCTCCAAGGAGTGAGGAATTAACCCCAAAATGTTATCAAATATTAATAATGATAAGGATATAAATCCTATAATGCCTGTTGTTATAAGTAATTCTAAAAATATATTATGAGTGTATTCTATACATCAACATTTAACAGCTTAAAATCTATATATTTGAATGAGAGAAAACTTTTTTTATTTATTAAAACTTCTTTATATAGTTCTTTTTTACCATTTTCACCAAAGTAAACAATAGTCAATTCAATAAATGACATTCTAGAAAGTTCATTAAATAAAGCTATTCTATAATTGGGAATTGATTCCTGAATTATTAAAATTTTTAATTTCATTATCTAAGTTCTATCCCACCCAATTTTTAATATTTTTTAGTGGTTTATTAATTTTTATAGAAAAAACTAAACCGGAACTCGCCCAAAACCAAAGTGCTGATCGTATTGATCCAGTTACCATATTTTGACTTAATGCCTGCATGAAAAAAATAAAAATCCATGTATGTTCTGGACGGTATTTAACAATTTTAACACCTTTTACAATAGTACTAAATAATAGAATTGAAAATGGTACGAAACCCAATATTCCAACTGACATCAATACTTCCAAAATTATATTATGGGGATGGGGTGGTCGATTACAATAAACACTATCACCGAGAATCGGTGAAGTTATAAATTGGTTCCAAGTTGTTTCCCATATAAAAACCCTACCAACAGAACTACTTTGACCTTTAATAAGATCCATTGATCTTTGAAAAACAGGACTTGAATAAGTATCTGCAAAGTATATGAGTAAAAAGAAAAATAGTATAGCAATTAAAATAAGTTTTAAATTCTTTTGAAATTGTGATCTTATCATAAAAACCAATAATAAAGGTAAAATCAAAGCTATAACTGAACCCCTTGAAGCACCCAAAAGAAATGGAATAATTGCTATCAACATTGTGGAAGACAAATAGATCTTTTCTTTTTTATTTATGTTTTTATAAACAAGCTCATGAATACAAACCCCAATAACAATACTGCTAATATACGAAAAAGCAAGTGGGGATAAGACAGCAAAATCACCCTTTTCAAGATATGTGGCATGAGAAATTCTTCCAATGCCAAGGAGTAGATATTTACTATACATCAAATATGAAATTATAGAGAAAATAAGTCCAGAAAAAATTAATGCTTTTTTATATATATTTATTATAAAATCACTCTGTCTCAATGAAAAGAACAGAAAAGGAATAATACTATATATAAATGAATAGCTAACAATTTCTAATGGAGATAATTGATACTTTGGAATGGGTTTTATTACTTCCCGTCCAACAGCAAAAAAATATAAGAACCAAAAAATCCAAAACAAATAATAAAACTCTCTGTTGCTCTTAATAGTTCTAAAATTTTCGAATATTAATAACAAAATCATTATACTAGCAAGAAGGAATCTAAGTGGAATTGTATAAAATCGACTTAGCTCGATATAGCCAAAAAAAATCAATACAGATAAACCAATGTAATATCCAATAAAAGTAAAAAATGCTAAAAAATAATAAGATTTATAAGATGACATAAAAATATTTCTATTAAATGTTAAAGGTTAATAATCTATTTAGAGCATCATTGAAAATGCTATTAGAATATTGAAATTATTTAAAATTAAAACTATGAATAAAACTTAGTAAGACTTTTTTTTCAAATAATACAATTATTAGAAAATAAACTAATAAAAATAAAGCCATCAATATATAATTAAAAATGGGTGCTATAAAATGGAAACTACTCAAGAAATAAATTAGTGTTCCGCTAATTACTATTGACAACCCTACTGAACGTATCTGTTTTAAGTAAATTAAAACATTTGTTTGTAATAATTTACTAATTCTAAATATTTCAAGTAAAACAACAATTAGAGATATTAAAACCAAAATACTTAATAATTGTGTTAAACCATTTTTATAAAAAATAAAGAAAGATATAACTATAAGAGTGAAATTAAATAATTCATATTTAAATTTAATATATATTTCCGACAATGCAATAAACAAACCTTCATTTAAATTTTGTAAGGACTGCAATATTCCCCAAAAACCAAATATTTGAAGTATTTGAGAACTTTGACTCCATTTTTCGCCAAAAGCTAAAAGTATTAACTCTTTTGAAAATATTATTAGTAAAAAAAATGCTGGAGCTGTAACTATCATAGATATTTTTAATGTGAAATAATATGCAGCCTTAATTTTATTAATATCAGATTGCAACCTTGAATAAACAGGAATTATAACAGAACTTATTGTATTACTAATAAAATAAAAAACCGAATTATATAGTTTTGCAGCTACAGAATAATATCCTAAAAGTGTTGTTCCAAGAAAATACCCAATGGCTAAATCAAGAAATTGGAATCTTAATCTTTTTAGTAATGTAATACCTAATATATTTATTCCAAAACCAAACAAATATTTTAATTCTGAATGATTAATTATTAGTCTTGGTCTCCAATGTGAAAACCAAACTAACAAAAATGCGTTTACAATACTTTCAGCAGTATATTTCCCAATCAGACTCCAAATACCAAAACCCTTAATTGCCATAAAAATACCAATAATTCCTCCAAATAAAGAAGCAATAAGTGTTCTGAATGCAATTTTCTTAAATTCTAGTTTTCGTCTTAGAATTGCTAAAGGAACAGCAATTAAAGGGTGGATAAGAATACTAACAGATATAACTTTTAAATATTCAGATAATTTAGGTAGGGAAAAAAGACTCGCTAATAAATCAGAACTTAAGTAAATAACTATAAACAGTAATATTGAAATAATTGATATTATTGTGAATACAGTATCGATTAAAGATTTATTTATTTTTTCTTTTTGAATTATTGCAAGTGAAAATCCTTGCTCTGCAAATAAATTAGCAAAAACAGTAAAACTAACAATTATTGCCATTTGTCCAAAATCTTCAGCTTCCAAAAAACGTGCTAGAACAGCAAAGACAAAAAAACTAATTCCTTGTCTCCCAAACTTTTGAATACTTGACCAGATTATTGCCTTAAAAGCCTTTTCTTTTAATGCCACAAACTACCTATATCCAAACTTCTTATTTAATGAACTCCCAATATTATTAAAAATACGTAGCTCATCTTTTGTCAATTCCGTTTTCCACCGTTCATCTTTTTTTATTTCAATCACATCATCATCATTGTTATGTAACCAAGGATTCCCAGGTATTTGATGGAAATTACCCTTTACAGGTCTTAGCATCTTTGGATCATAATCAATCCCAATAAAACTAGTTATTTTCCTAAATATATTTTCAGTATCATCGCATAAATCTTCATATCTAACTACAATATATTTTTCCTTAGAAATTGTACGTAACATTAGCTCCAAATTCTTATTTGTTGTAACCCAATTAGTTGTTCCAACTTCAATAGGAGTCTTTATTCTTCTTTTAGCAGAGGCAACAATAGCTCTGCCATCACGCACAATTAATATAATCTTAATTTTATTAGGTCTTGATAAATAAAGTGCCTTCATCCTTACAGGATTTTTTGTTGAATCTATAATGTATGGCACATCTGAATATTTTGATATTTTATCATATAGAAATAAACTGTTCTCAATAATTTCAAAATACTTTTTGACAAGTGATTGTTTTAAAAATATCTTGAGAATCTTTTTATTGCCAATCATTAAAAGAATTTCTAATAGACTTGGTAAATATTTGACTATTTTTTTTTCTTTGGCTAGTGTCAGTGGAAAAAAATCCCACCAATTTTCAAAAGGTATTTTTTTTTCATTAGAAATCTGTTTCAAAAGAGGATTCCAAAATTCACAATTGTTAATTTCTGTACCACATCCACACTTCCGAATATCTGGTTCTATAGATAGTCTATGAATTTCACCTAATCCAACTATTTTAGGATGATTACCAAGAATTACATCCAATATTGTAGAGCCTGTTCTTCCACTCCCAGCAATATAAATAACATTTGAAGCTTGATCCATATATTTAATTAGTCCATTTTAATTTAAGTTAGTCAATCATCAGAAATAATTATTATCGATAAATACCAAAGTGCAAAATTATAAATAATAGCTCCACTAAACATTGAAGCAATAAAATATTGTAAAAATAAAATAGATAATAATTTTTCTTTTGTTGAAAAGATATTTTTTAATACTAAGATTAAAGGCTTTAGGATAAGATAAAGGAATAATAATCCTCCTAAAATCCCAGTCGCCATAAATCCTTCAATAAAAATATTATGAGGATAAATATTGAATTTAGGTATTTCTAACCCACTACCATAAATTGGACTACTAAGAAATTGTTCAACTCCAAGTTTCCACTGCAAAAGACGTCCATCCCCCGAATTAAAAGTAAATTGTAACCTCTCAAATAGTACCGGAAAAAAATAGATAAATATAATAAGAAAAAGACCTAAAGTTAGAATTGTTCTCTTTTGAAAAATAAATGACCTGTTATTCCTAATTTGAGAAATTACAATGAAAATCAAAACTATAAGAAATGCTAATTGAGGTCCTCTAGACTGGGTATTAAATAATACTATCAAACTAAGTAAAATGTTAAGAAATAAACCTATTAAAAAAACTTTTTCCTTTTCTCTTCGTAGAACAAATGAACTTACAATAATACTTGTTACAGCAAGATGCCCAATCATAATTGGATGAAATCTGTGGCTACCAAGTCTTACAAAATTGTTTATCTCTGTATAAGGTTCGAAAAAAAGAACAAACAACAGTAAAGGAAAGAGCATAATTACAATAAATTTACCAAGTATTAAAACATCAATTTTTTTTTTAAAATTTATAAATGATAAACTTGGGATAAATGAAACACCTAAAGCAAATGCATAATATTTAGATATTGGAAACCTAAGTGATTCTGGATAAACAGTAGTATCAAATACTATTCTAGTTAGTAGAAGAAACCAGAAGAATAAAAAAATAATAAAATATTTTTTTTTAAGACTATTGTAAATTTTATCATGTATAATAATAAAAACTGCTAGACCAAAGAATGCTGTTCTTCCAACAACCGAAACCCAATAGAGTTCAAAGCTAGAAATTTCAGAGAATACAACGGAATAACCATAACCAAAAAATCCTAGAAGGAATAAAATGTAATACTTATAATTTAATAAATTCAAAATAATTAAACGTTTTTATTTTTAATCAAATGTAAGTGGATGTTGTAAAGGAAGTTAGTGATAATAAAAATTGATGTTCAATTGGAGCATAGATTCCGGAATAACAACATTTTTCTAGATCCCCCTCCTAATAAAACCCTCCTAAAAATTGGCGGGCAAATGGTGAGAAAACTGGCTTTGAACATACTTACACATATATTCTTTTCGTCTTACGTTTTTCTTCTACCGCTTTCACTTTTCACTTCTCTGCTTTTCTTTCTCTCCCACTTAAACTTTAACTAATTTCTTTTTCCTTGGTCTTAAATTTTTAGGTAATGGAAGTTGAAAATTTCCGGCAACTATTCCAGAGATTGTAATATCCTCATCTAAATTCTCCCATCGTAAAGCAAAACCATTTAATCTAATTTTTACTTCCGTTAATTCTTTATTTGTTGCTTTTTGTAAAATTCTAAACCTATCCGCTGGAAATCCAATAATTCTACCATCGGTTAGCTCAATAAATATTGTTCTTATTTCAACCCATACTTTTATAGCTGAATGTTCATTTGTTCTATTTGTGGTATTCATTGTATTTCTCAATTAAAAATGATTGATTCTCATAAACTAATTTTTCAATTTTTCTTAAACTTTTTGGTTTAACACCTCTATTACCAGCTTGAATATAATTGGATCAAGCCAATATTTACACTCCCCTCCACCATATTCAGAATATTCTATGTAACTATAATTTTCTATTAGACATCCAAACTCTCTTTAATAGATTCAAACTTTCATTATGATCATCCTCTTTTCAATACTGTTAGATTATCTTCCTTAATCAATTAAAGAATAAAGAATTTGAAGAAAGGAAAGTAAAAAATAGAATCGATTTCAATTCCTTCTACAATTCACCAAATCATCTTTCCTAATTTAGTACCCTCTATTTAGAACCTTAATGTAGTCAGACTTATCCATTAACCCAGAAAGTCCAACATATTTTGTCTTAGCTTCCCATCTAAGTTTTTCTTTTGCTTTAGCTGGATTACCAATAAAGATTTCTACTTCTTTTGGACGGTAGTATCAAGGATCGACAGAGACAAGAACATCTCCTAAGTCAAAAGTCAAAAGTTAATGAAGATTTGGATTCTGAAACAAGTTCAGAATGACATGCTTCTTTTAGAATTTCTAATTTTTCCTTTTGAATTGATTTTACAATTCCTTTTTCGTTTTCATTTTCTCCTTTCCATTCAAGCTCAATTCCTAATTCATTAAATGCAGCTTCAATAAATTCTCTTACTGTATGAGTTTCTCAGGTTGCAAAAACAAAATCATCTACTTTTTCTTGTTGTAAAATCTGCCACATTCCTTCACAGTATTCCAGAGCGTAGCCCCAATCACGTTTTGCATTTAAATTACCCAGCAATAGTTTATCTTATAATCCTATTTGAATCATTTTCTAATTTCTTGAGCATTTCTAAAGCATTCAAATTTATATTTGAGAATGCAAACCATTTTTTGCCTAAATCTTTAAGAGAAGCACCTATATGATAAACAATCTCTTTATCAATAATTAAAAATCTGTCGTGTGCTTTATTAAATTGTTTAATCTCTATACTTGGATATTGCGAATTAAATTTTTGGATGTCTAACTTCAATTCCTTTGTGAAATTAGATGTATAAACTGTAATTCCAATGTTTTTCTTTCTTTTCGTAAACATAAGCAACAAAGTCTCATCCACATAATTATCAATCAATACTATTGATTTGTTTGCAGATTTAATAATTCTAGAAACGAAGCTATAAGCATCAAATACTTGCCCTTCATAAAAGATCCCCTCTTTAGGTTGATAGTCAGATTTTATTAATAATTCAAATTTTTCATCATGTTCAATTAGTTTTTTTTTAATTTTCTCTATTTTTTGATTTAGAACGTATCCTTTCAAAAGATATTCTTTGAGAATTTTATTAGCCCATATGCGAAATTGCGTACCTCGCTGCGATTTCACTCTATAACCAACGGAAATTATTACATCCAGATTATAAAATTTAGTTTTATAATTTTTTCCATCTTTGGCAGTATGTAAGGAATCCTTACTAACTGAAAATTTCTCTAATTCCTTTTCCTTAAATACGTTACCAATATGAAGCGTAATATTATTACGTGTAGTATCAAAAAGTTCTGCCATCTGAACTTGTGTTAACCAAACCGTTTCTAGTTCAAGTCTTACCTCAAGCTTGGTAGAGTTATTCTCTGATTGATATATTATTATTTCTGCTTTTGACATTATTTTTGAAATTTTATATTGATTTAACTATCATCCGACCAAATCACTTTTCACCATTTGTAAAATTAATTTTGGTAAATCTACTTTTTGTTTATCCGCCTTCTTATTGGGCGGACTTCCCATTCTAATTATTCCCATCAAAGATTAGACCTTCTTCAAAATAAGGACTGTTAAAAAATATAATAATTTATTATTTTGTTGAAAACGCTTTTAATGAATAACAGATAAAGAAAATACAATCAAAAACAAAAAGATTCAAAAAATCACCAAGAAACTTTAGAGCAGTTACCGGCTTAAGTTAAGAAAAGTTTAATCAATTATATAATAAGTTAGTTCCTCTTTATGCGAAATCAGAATTAAAAACTAAAACGTCAAAGAAAGAGCGGTGGAGGACGTAAAAAAGAACTATTACTAGAAGATCAACTATTGA
>JAAETO010000374.1 GCA_024228275.1 Arcobacter sp. | reverse complement strand
ATTGTGTTTAGTTAATATTGCATAAAAATGAAAAATTTCAGATTAAATTTAATAATCCGTATTTTACTAATTACTGCATCAATATTTTTATTGTTCTTCTTTTATTTTAAACTCAATTTACTTGCAGTATTAATAATTATTTTAATTCTAATTTTTTACCAGGTATTTTCTTTAGTCAAATATGTTGATAAAACAAATAAAGACCTAACACGTTTTTTTTTTTTTTTTAAATATTCCGATTTTTCACAAACTTTTAGCAATCAAAATTTTGGTAAATCATTTGATGATTTACGAAATGAGTTCAACAACGTAATTAATAAATTTAGAAAAACGCGAAGTGAAAAAGAAGAACAGTCTCGTTACTTTCAAACAATTGTTCAGCACATAGGAATTGGTCTTATTACTTTTACAGCTGATGGCAAGGTCAAACTAATCAATAATGCGGCAAAACGAATATTAAAAATTTCTCATTTAAAAAATATTTCTACTTTAGATAAAATTGAAAATGATTTCTCAAAAAAAATACTTCGCTTAAAATCCGGAGAAAAAATTACTCTAAAAATTATTGTTCATAATGAATTGGTTCAGCTATTGATATATGCTGCTGAGTTTAAATTGCAGGGACATAATTACACTTTAGTTTCACTACAAAATATTCAAACCGAACTTGATGAAAAAGAAATTGAATCGTGGCAAAAACTAATTAGAGTTTTAACTCACGAGATTATGAACTCGATAACACCAATTACTTCTCTCGCTGCAACTGCAAATAATCTGCTTGATAAAGATTCTGTAAGAACTGAGATTGAGAACAAAGAAATAGTTGCTGATCTTAAAAGTGCTGTGGAAACAATCCATAAAAGAAGCGAAGGACTTTTACACTTTGTTGAAAAGTATAGGTCATTAACAAAAATTCCTAAACCGAATTATAAGATTTTTCCAATTAGTAATCTTTTTGAGAATGTTAAAAAACTGATGGGAAAAGAGCTTGATGAAAAACAAATTCTATTCACAATATCGGTTCAGCCTGAATCACTTGAGCTGACAGCAGATCAAGAATTGATTGAACAGGTGTTATTAAACTTAATCATTAACTCAATTCATTCACTCTCTAAAAAAGATAGTGGGATGATTGAGCTTACTGCAGAACTAACAAACAAAGGTAAAGTTTTAATTAAAGTAATTGATAATGGAATTGGAATTAGTAAAGAAGTTCAAGAAAAAATATTTATTCCTTTCTTTACTACTAAAACAAACGGCTCCGGCATTGGTTTAAGTTTATCAAAACAAATAATACTATTGCACGGCGGTAATATAAGTGTAAGTTCAAAAAATAAATCCGGTTCTGTTTTTACTTTAAGTTTTTGAGAATAGAAACTTCCACAACTCAGACAAAATTTACATCAATAAGTTCATCATAAACTTGATGGAAGAAAACCATTTGTAATAATTCTTCCAATGCAAAAATATTTTCTTCTGTGGTATCAAAAGAAACTGATGTAATTGCTTCTTTTATAAAGTGAGTAGCAATTTCTGAGTAGTCCAAATCTTTTAGAAATGAATCTATTTTACTTTCTAAGGCTAGGTTTAGCTTATCAAGTTTAGCTACAAATTCTTTTAGAACCTCTTCATCATTAGAAGCTAAAACAAAATTTATGTAAGGCACATCTAAAGATTCTGAAATATATTCAGAAAAACTCGCAGCTTTTTCAAATTTATCATCTACCCAATTATTACTTCCCGAAATTAAATATGTTTTATCTGTCAAAATATTTTCACTTGTATCAAGAGAAATTTCCGGGGATAAGTTAAATTTTTCTTTAAATACAATTTTAGAAAGTATTACTTCATTGGAAGAAATATCACCCTTTAATATTAGGTTATTAATAGCCTCAGATTCTGAAGAGAAATACAAATAGGAATTAGAGAGTACATCTGTAAAAGATATTGAATAATTCTTTGAGACAAATAAATCTTTATGTTGAATCAAATCAAGAGAAGGTATTAATGCTACACTATTTTCAACTGTTAAAAGCTCTCTAGTTATTAAAGATGATTCTTTTACAATTAAATTTATCTCTTGCTTATCCTTAGCACATAAAGCAAAAAGTGCCGTATAAATATTATTAGGAATAATTAAGTTCATTATTAGAAACCTTGATAACATCAATCATGTTTGACAAAAAAACTTATTGTCATTGCGAACTCAACGTTTTTTGTTGAGTGTGGCAATCTGCCAAGTAGAATTCATAAATATGTAGCAGATTGCCACGTCATAAAAACATTCCTCGCAATGACAGCTAACTATAGGTTTTTTAAATTTTACTTTTATTTAAAAATAAAAAAGTCCGGAAAAGTACCGGACTTAAAATTTACAAATTTTATAAATCTATTTTACATTTTTAGATTTAATACGAGCAGCTTTACCAGAAAGATTTCTAAGATAATAAAGTTTCGCACGTCT
>JAAETO010000373.1 GCA_024228275.1 Arcobacter sp. | reverse complement strand
TTTAAAGCAAAATGGCATTATAAATTATGAAAATCTAGCTTCAAAAACTACTATACCAATGCTAATAGAAAAAATTGCAGGTTTGGATTTGTTTATTACAAATGATAGTGGACCTATGCATGTTGCTGCTGCTTTTAAAATACCTACTATAACAATATTTGGACCTACAAAATTTACTGAGACAAATCAATGGAATAATCCAAAGGGTAAAATAATCACAAAAAATCTAGATTGTGCTCCATGTATGAAAAGAATATGCCCTTTAAAACATCATAATTGTATGAAGCAAATCACCTCAGATGATGTGATAGATATTATCAGTTTTAACAGATTTTAATAATTTCTTAGGTAATATAATAACTTAATTATTTTAAGGAAGTGGTTATTGAATAAAAAAAGTTATAAAATTGCAATAGCTGGAACAGGTTATGTTGGATTGTCAAATGGTATTTTGCTATCTCAATATAACGAAGTAATAGCTCTAGATATAGTATCATCAAAAGTAGAACAATTAAATAATAAAATCTCACCAATTGAAGATAAAGAAATTTCAGAATATTTATTAAATGATGATTTAAATTTTAGTGCAACGTTAGATAAAAATGAAGCATATTCAAATGCAGATTATATAATAATATCTACGCCAACTGATTATGATCCTGAAACAAACTATTTTAATACTCAATCAATAGAGCATGTTATAAAAGATGTTATCCAAATAAACCCAAATGCTACGATGGTTATAAAATCAACTGTACCCGTAGGATATACAAAAAAAATAAATGAAGAATTTAATACAAATAACATAATTTTCTCACCAGAGTTTTTAAGAGAAGGAAAAGCTCTACATGACAACCTTTATCCTTCTAGAATAATAGTTGGTGAAAAAAGTGAACGTGCAGAAATATTTGCAAAGCTTTTATCTAAAGGTGCAAAAAAAGAGAACATAGATATTCTTTTTACAGATTCAACTGAAGCTGAAGCTATAAAACTATTTTCAAATACATACTTAGCTATGAGAATAGCATACTTTAATGAACTAGATTCATATGCCCAATCTCATGATTTAGATACGAAAGAAATAATAGAAGGTGTAGGATTAGATCCAAGAATAGGAACTCACTATAATAACCCTTCTTTTGGATATGGCGGATATTGT
>JAAETO010000372.1 GCA_024228275.1 Arcobacter sp. | reverse complement strand
AATTCAACACTATTATTTTTAAACATTTCTAAAGTAAGAGATTTATTAAGCTCACTTAAAATATTTTTTTTGTTTTTATTCTCAGCATCTTTATAATTAAAATAATCAAAAGGATATAGTTGCTCTTTATTAGTAATGTTTTTTTCTTTATTATAATTTACTGTTAAGTATGCTTCTTTTACATCATCACCTAAAATATTTGAACATTCTTCGAGTATTTTGCGAATATCTTTTGTTAAGTTCCCTTCTTTGTTGTTTAATTCTCCTTTTCTATTTTTTAATTCAATATTGTGCAATTTTGCCTTTATGTTAAGAAAAGATTTAAAACTCTTATCGTCAACCATATGTTTAAACAGTTCGTATTTAGGATTATCTTTATAATCATGCAAATTATCAATTGATTTTATTTCTTCATTTTTATCTCCTTTAGTTTTTTCTTTTTTATAGTATTTCCAAAATTTATAAAATATTTCGGTGTTTTCTAATTTTAACAATCTTAGTAAATGTTGAAAATCACCATTAACTAATTTTCCGTTTTTTCTTTCATTGTTAATGTTTTTTCTCTCATAGTCAATATTATTCTCCAATTTAATAGATTTAGTTTCATGTTCTAAAATTAATTCCTTAACAAGTGATACTATATAAATAATTAATTTTTTTGAAGAAACATCTGGCATGGATTCAAATTTTAATAATCTAGCTAATTCCTCTACGTCAGAAGAAAAAACAAACTGATCAGTATCAAGTTCGTTCATTTCCTCTTTGCTTATATTTGAAATAAAGTCATCATATTCTTTTTTATTATTTTTCTTAAAGTGTTTTTCGTTCTTTAATATGCTATTAAATATTCCAATCTTGATGCGTGTGTTATTTGTGCTATGGTATGTCTCTAATAATTTTTTTAAGGTATATTCATCTGATTTTAGCAGGTTGATTAAGTTTTCAATAGCTACAAAAAATGTTGGGCTAAAAATTAAATTACTTTTTAATTGGACAGACCTTTTTAATAGAAACTTAAATATTTGAAAATCTGAATAGGACTTTTTGTTTTTTTTCTTGAAAAAATTTACGAATGAATTTTCATCAAAATTATTAATTAGCTCAATTATTTCTTTTAATTTAGTATTTATCCATCCAAAAGCTGCTTCTCTAATATCTTTATAATAAACAAGTGGTGTGCTACAAATAATTTTTAGAATTGTGTATTGCCTATTCCCCTCATATGTATCAAGAACTTCCTTATGATGATGTTCGTATTCTTGCGTAAGCATTTCATTTATTATGTCTAATAATGTTTCATTATTGTTATTGATAAATATTTCTGTTAATGCTTCTTGATAAATATATTTATCATCTTCAAATTCAAATAGTGAATAAATTGCATTTAATGTCAAAAGTTGATTTAGTTTTTTATATTTATAAGGAATTCTTTTGTGATCATACACATTCTTTTCTAGTGATTCATGCAAATTATTTGGTTTTAAATTTGTTTTACTATTATGGAACTTATGTCTAATTGAATCTAATGAAGATATATTAGAAAGTAGTTTATATCTTCTTCTCTCTTTTTCTAAAGGGAATTCGTTGTTTGGTTCTTCTATAGTTGGGTTGTTTATTTTTGTAAAATAGAGCAATTTTTCTTCTGTTTTTTCAATATCAAACTTTTCATTAAGTTGAACTAATTTTAATATAAGATTATTTTCATTATCGTAAGACATTCTATTTATTAATGAAATACAATAATCTATACCTCTGCCGTTTTTTATTTTGTTTCTAATATATTTTACTATGTAGTTTACTTCAAGAAAAGATTTTAAGGTAGATAGAACATCATCAACAAAAATTACTATATCTGCTTTATACAAACCATCAGCATATAGTAATTCCGAATTTTCAATATAATCTTCTTCTAAAGAAATGAAAAGACAGTTAGCTTTATATCCAAAAACGTGTTCATTTACTAAATCGAGAAAATTAGTTTTTGCATTAGTTGAAGGAGTAACTATAACAATTTTTTCATATTTATGATTTTCCTCGAAAATTCTTTTTGTTTTTTTCAACCAGTCTTTTATGTTCTCAAAGTTATTAGCATTATTAATTATTTTGCCAGTCTTTAAAAAGTACAAATAATTATTATTGTCTCGTTTTAAACTTCCGTACAAAAGAGAATCTTTAAAATCTAATTCATTTTTCCCATTTTTATTTGTCTTTTTTGTTTTCGGATATCCAAAAATTAATTTTGGTGTTACGGAAGCTGGATTAGTTTCTATTAAACATTTTTCATTCTCAATTTCTGTAGGGAAGCAGTCATTGCAATCTTCTGCTTTCTCCCATTTTGTATATAATGGGATAAAATATATTTGCTTGGTTTGGTGTGTAGCATCGAATGGAGTAACATTAATTATTTTTTGTGATTTGTCTATTTTATTCCATTTGAAATGAGAAAGTATTTCTAATTTTTGATCATTAGTTGTATCTAAGTTTACTATTTTATCATCACTTTCCATAGATTCTTTATCAGCAACGAAAATAATATTTAAATAAAATATTTTGTCAATTTCCCCCCTTTTTTTCTTTGCACTTAAAATACCTTCTATATCTTTTCTTATTTTAGTTGATGTGGAAAATGTAGAAGCAATGGGAACTACAACAAATATATTCTCATTTAATTTTTCTTTGTCGATTGAAAGATTTCCATCTTTTGATATTGTGCAATGGTTTATTTTTACTTTGCCAGATGCCCATTGATCTAGTAAATTTCTCATAGAACTGACTAAAAAATCGGAGTATGTATCATATCCAACAACAGTATATTCTTTGTTTTCTTTAAGAGCTTTTTTATTAAAAAGATAATTTGCTAATTTAAAAGCTAATGGTGTAGTAAAAAAACTATTTTGGAATAGTCTTTTTGCATAATAAAAATCTTTTATGTGTATTTTAGATCCCAATCTAAAATGTGTGCTAGATATTTTATAACCTCTATTTTTGGTGTCTTCTGTATGCGGTTTGTATTCTGTATTTAATGAATATTGAACAGATTCTTCGAACAAACTAATTTCGCTATCGTCTTTAACATCTTTGTTTGTTAGTAGTAATTCAAAATATATTAAGTTATTGTTAATGAATAGATTTGTTTCATAAATTTCATTTGGTAATACTTCATCAGTATCAATCTTTTTATCTATAAAGCCATCATTCGAGCCATAGTTATAATGATAGTTCCCAATGTTGCTATTTATTAGATTAAATTGATTTACAGTTTTACCTGTTAATAATGTTGCACCAAACCTACGAAATTGTTTATCTTCACTTTCTTTAATTGAGTAGAATAAAACCCGACTATCCAAATTCCAGAAATCAAGTTTTTTACTCCAACTCTTTCTAATATTTAAAATTCTTTTTACTTCTTCTTTATTTATATTGAAAACGATAATATCTTTATAATAAAAATTTAATGCTGAGAGCAACCTTATCCAATCACTTTCACTTCTATTAAAACTATCATTTGTGTTACCGTTATTACTTCTGAGCTTTATTTTTTTTGCATCTAGAACAATAATGTTTTTTTCTTTTTCTAAAATTAATTTCTTAATATCTTTATAGATTTTTATGATATCGGCATATTTATTTATTTCTGTATCTTCGTTAACTTCTTCTGAATATTTAAACAATGGAGGTTTCTTGTTTGTTACTCCATTTGTAACTCCAATTTTGTAATCAATTATTTCATAATCTACAAGCTCATTAAAAGTACTAATGTCAGATGTTTCTTTATTGAACTCGTCATTATTTGTAACTTCTAATACATTAAAATCTTTAATCTTAATTGGTACAATACAATTAAAAAGTGTTCCACCTCTAATAAAGTTATACTTTTTTTCTCCTTTTTTGTTATAAAGTACAACTTCTTCACCATTTTTTTTATTGTAAAAAATAACTCCATCTTCTTCAATATTTTCATTCTGTTCTTTTTTACTCAAATATTTAATTGATGATGCCTTAATAAATGAATCAGTACTATCTTTTAAGATATTTGTGAAATAATGTAAACCTATACGACTTATTAACTTATTCTGTTGATGTTTAATCTTACTTATTTTTTCAATATCAATTACGAAAAAATCTTTGTATTTGAATTTTTCTTTGTTTTCGATGTATTCAATATCACTTATGTAGTCTTCGTTTGTAAATTCCTTTATTTCATCATTGTTATCTTTAATATTTTTAACATATTTTTCTCTAACTAAATCGTTACTTAAATCAATTACATTTATATCTAAAAAATATTGTTTTGTTATTTTTTCTTTTTTTCGATTAGTTCTTTTTACTTTGAAACAATCATCATCTCTTTCTTTAACAAAATCTTCAACCGTATTATCTTTTAATTTAAGTAATTGTTCTTTATCATAAAGACGAGCAGTTATAACTCCTTTGTTTTTTGATGAATGTTCTTTAATGTTTTTCGCTAACTCATATAATCCATCTGCCAACTCTTCCACAAATTCTCTATAAAAAAGGATTCTTTTTTTATGTCTTAAAAAAACTTCTTCTTTTTGTTTTTCAGAAACTTTTTTATTTTCATAAATATCATCAGATAATAACAATCTAAATAAGGTTACTTGGATAAAACTTAAATTATCTAATTTTATTTTTTCTAAAAATGATTTTTGCTTGCCCCATTCTGGCTTTGGGGAAATTTGTTTTTGTATTTCTTCTACTAATTTTAAATGATATTTTTCATAGAGAGGAAAAAGTAAATTATCTTTTTGAGGGTTTATTTTTCCAAAGTAGTTTAGATTCCTTTCTTTGCAGATAAATAATGGTGGGATAAATTTTTGCGATTGTTCTATGTTAACACTTTCCAAATAGTTGGCACTTGTACGTATTTCCCCTTTATCCTGGTATAGTTTTATGTTTTTTGTATTGAATGTGTATTGAATATGTGTTAATTGGGCTTTGAGACTTTCAATTATATCTCTCTCGTAATTTTCAGGAAAAACAAAGTGGGCTTCTTGCTTAGAATCTTCAGATAAAAGGAGTATCAAACAACTTAAAAATACTGCATCAACTTCACCTTCTGTACCTGTAACTGCTATTGACAAATATCTATCAAATTGATTTTTATAATAGTAATCAATCAATTTGTCAATTTCAACATAATCGATGTTGGACTGTATTTTAAATGGTTTAGGCATTATTCTTTAGTTATATTTTTTGTACTGTTTGGAGTATTGGTAGAAAACAAATGGGTATAAAAACTTATGAATTTAGTTTAATCATACAAATAAATTTAGTGATATTTCTACAGAGTTTTTATTCTTTTTGTGCTCTGATTTTTAATTGGGCTTATTGTTACTAACGGCTCGGGGATATGCAGAGTTTAAAATATGAGTT